>JAHDOX010000046.1 GCA_018434645.1 Synergistales bacterium
ATGAGATCTCCGAAAATACAGTTCTTAAAGGGGCAGGTTCCGGTTCTTAGAAGACAGGTATCCGTCGAGGGCGTTCCTTCTATGGCGCTGTAGATTTCCAGAAGGGTAATGTTTTCGGGCAGCCTGGTGAGCTCGAAGCCTCCTCCCGGGCCGCGAACGGACCGCACCATGTCTTCTCTTACCAGGCGCTGAAAGACCTTGGAAAGGTGAGCTTCAGAGGCACCGATTATGTCCGATATTTCGTGAATACTCATGCGGCGCCCGTTATATGCGAGAAGCCCCATGCCGTGCAGCGCGAGGGAAGCCGCTTCGGAAATCTGAATGATGTTTTTCATGGCCCTTACACCTCGATGCGCCGGAAGCCCTGAAATTGTCTCCCCAGCATTTTCTTAAATACTAGTACTAATATATCTTTTATTCGAGTCAGTTGTCAAACCCTTGAAAAAACCTTTTCACGAATCGATAAAAGGTGCCCTGGGAATTTCTATGTCTTTTCTAAGTTTCATGACCGGCATGCCTATAACTACTATCCCGGATGCCTCGTCGACATGGTATCTTTCCCTGTCTTCGGCCGTGTCGTACCCGATTACCGTGTTGGGCGGTATGTTGTTGTGAGCGTCTACTATGACCCGCCGAAGCTTGCAGTTTTCCCCTATGGTCACTCCCTGGCCGATGATACATTCCTCAAGCATTGCGCCCGGCTGGATCAGAGTGCCTCTGGAGAGAACGGAACGGTGGACGGCTGCGCCTAATATCCGGCTCCCCTCTGCGCGCAGGGTTCCGATGACAGAGCACTGCTGACCTCCTGAGGGGTACGTATAAGCAGGCGGGTCGGCGAAAGAAACCGTCCGGATCCGCCACTTCGGGTTGTAGAGAGTCATGTCCGATTTAGGCTGACAAAGGTCCATGTGGGCTTCCCAGTAGGCTTTGATGGTTCCCACGTCCTTCCAGTAAGGGCGCTCCGTTCCAGGTAGCTCGTTGGTGGAGAAGTCGTAGGCGTAAACCTTGTATTTCTCGTATAGTCGGGGCAAGACGTCCCTTCCGAAGTCGTGGCTGCTCGACGGGTCCCCGGCGTCTCCTATAACGGCTTCTTCCAGTATTTCCCTTTCAAAGATGTAGTTTCCCATCGATACGTAACAGTAGCCGGGGTTTCCAGGTATCTCCGGCGGGTCTTTGGGTTTTTCCACGAAACCTATTATTCTCCCTTTCTCGTCGGTGTGAATGCATCCGAACTGGGAGGCTTCGTTTTTCGGGACCACGTTGGCCGCCACGGTGGCCTCCGACTCTTTTTCTACATGGAAATCGAGCATCTGCTCCACGTCCATTTTGTATATGTGGTCTGCGGCGAAGATGCAGATGCGGTCCGCGTCGAAAAGGGTTACCAGGTGCAGGTTCTGGAAGACGGCGTCGCAGGTTCCCCGGTACCAGTGTTCTCCGCTCCACATCTGGGCCGGAGCCAGCGTGATGAAAAAATCCCTGTCTCTCATGGCGTCGCCGAACTGCCAGCCTCGCTCGATATGCTCGTTGAGTGACTGGCTTTTGAACTGGACCAGGACGTAGATCGAGAAAAGTCCGCTGTTGACCAGATTTGAAAGGGCGAAATCGATGATCCGGTATTTTGCGGCGAAGGGAACGGCTGGTTTTGCCCGATATTTCGTGAGGGGCATGAGCCGTTCACCCTTTCCCCCGGCAAGGACAAGTGCGAGTGTTCTGCCGTATTTGCCGTGAATCATGGTCTATCCCACCTTTCGTCTTCTGCAGGATTTTTCCCGGGCCGTGCCCGCTTGTTCCGACGAAGCGACTCATATAAAGTTTGGTAAGTCTGTGCCGACCTGGTCCACGAAAAATCCTGTCTCATGGACCTTTCCAAAATATTCCGCCACCTTTTGGTGTTCCTGTAGGCCTTGATGGCTCTGTACACGGCTTCCAGGAGTGCCGATGCCGAAAATTCTTTGAAGACAAAGCCGTAGCCTTCGCTGTTTTCGTCAGTGTCGACGATAGTGTCGGCCAGGCCGCCGGTTGCCCTGACCACCGGTATGGTTCCATACCTCAAGGCGATGAGTTGAGAGAGGCCGCAGGGTTCGAAGGCTGAGGGCATGAGAAAAATGTCCGACCCTGCATACGCTAGCCGTGCCAATGCCTCGTCGTAGGCAAGACGAAGTCCCAGGGTTTTTCCGAAACGCCTGGCCGCTTCCTTGAGACGGTCTTCGTACTCTTTTTCCCCGGTGCCGATAACCACGAGGCGGACACGGTGTCTCGCCAGGTCGGGCAAGGCGCCGAGCAGAAGGTCGATTCCCTTTTGGTGGAAGAGTCTGCCAACGAAAGAAAGCACCGGCCTTCCATCGTCCGGCCATTCGAAACGCGAAAGAAGCGCTCTCTTGCAATCCGCTTTGCCGCTTGTGTCATCTGGACCGAAAGTGCAGGGAATGGACGGGTCTTTTGTCGGATTCCAGTCGTCGGGGTCGATTCCGTTCAGAATGCCCGAGACTTTGTCTTTGACCGAGGATAAAAGCCCCTCCAGGCCGGATCCGAATTCGTGCGTCATGATTTCCCTTGCGTAGGTCGGGCTTACGGTAGTTACGGCATCTGAGGCAAGGATCCCTCCCTTCAGGCAGTTCACCTTTCCATAGTACTCGAGTCCCTCCAGCTGGAAAGCTTCGGGTTTCAGATGCCACTGTTCAATCACTTCGGCTTCGACGATCCCCTGGTGGGCGAGGTTGTGAATCGTCAAAACAGTGGCGCCTTTCCCGGGCCGGTCGCCCCAGTACCTGTGCCATCGGGAAAAAACAGGAACCAGCGCGGCGGCCCAGTCGTGAACGTGCAGGATGTCCGGTTCCCAGCCTGTTTTGGCAGCAAGCTCAAGGGCAGCCAGTGCCAAAAAGGCGAAAGGGCGTATTGTTTCGGCATCCAGGCTGGAAGGGTAAATGGCCGGGTCGCAGAAAAGTTCCTCCTGTTCCAGGAGGTAGGTGTGAACGCCGGAAAGAACAGTGCTCCAGAGGCGTCCCTCGGTGGCCCTCGAGCCCAGCGCAAGAGCAAGGTGATGGTGTTCCAGTCGCGGGGTAAGGCCCTTACGGGAAGCTTTTTCAAGTGCGCCGGGCCATGCCGGTGTAAGGACACGAACATTAAGTCCAAGCCGTTGGAGGGCTTTCGGCAGGGATCCCGTTACGTCGCCGAGCCCGCCTACCTTGGAAAGCGGTGCCATTTCGGGACTGACATGGAGAACTTTTGTGAGATGTTTCTGCCGCGTCAAGAAAGCTCAGCTCCCGTTTCCGGATATTATGTTATTATTTTAAACTTTTTTGCCAGCAGAATCCACGTCACACACACGGGCACCGGCCCGTGTGTGTGATTTTGGTTTTTAATTTTTAGTCGCAGAAATTCACAGAGGCGACTTTGGGTTTTTTATCGGTCTGCAGGCCTTTAGATTCAAACAAAAAACATGAAATTACACCTGCAGATCGATGCCCTAGAGCCCGCGAAACGAAATTCCGTAAGCCCTCTCGCAATATTCGCGAACAACCCTGTGGGTGTTGAAATAGCTTCCGTTTAAGGCTATGGCGTAGCGCATCATGAACATCCATTGTTCGCGATTTTGATAGTAGGCAGGGATGACAACGTTTTCGAGCTTGTTATAAAGATCGTCGGCATCACTATCGGGATCATCCTGCCCGTTTTCGTCGGACAAAGCTCCGATGGACCAGCCCGTGACGCCTTCGACCCAGCCTTCTATCCACCAGCCATCCAAAACCGAAAAGCTGGGAACGCCGTTGGCCGCGCATTTCATGCCGCTTGTGCCGGAGGCTTCCATAGGCCGGATGGGGTTATTCAGCCACAGGTCGACGCCCTGAACAAGCAACGCGCCAAGTTCCATTCCATAATCTTCCAAAA
>JAHDOX010000098.1 GCA_018434645.1 Synergistales bacterium
AAAGCGGCAAACGGAAAACCGGAAAAAAACGCCGCAGATCATCTCGTAAAAGCAATAACAAAACGGATCGTAATAAACCCTCTTCCGCCGAATCCTCAAAAGAGAGTGAAGAAAAACAAAAGACAGATAAAAAAGAAAAAAGAAAGATAAAATCAGGGAAATGGAAGAAAAAACGCATTAATCCAGACAGGAAAAATTCTCAAGCAGATGAGAAAAACAAAGGGAATGCATAACACAAACGTTATGTACCGACGTAACGAATAACGAATAAGACGTTCTGAATCGTAAGCCCTTGAGGAGTGTTGTATATGCTGCAAAGGTTTCGCGAAAAATTGCAGACTGTTGGCTCGAAATGGGGGCTTGACAATCTGCTCAGTGGAAGCGAACAAATTGATGAAGAGTTTTGGGAAGACCTTGAAAGTCTTTTGATACGTGGCGATGTTGGAGTGGAGACTTCGGAAAAGATCATTGAAAGGCTAAAGGAAGAAAGCCGGCGAAAGAAAGCAAGATCCAGGGAAGATATCAAGAGCACGCTTAAGGATATCCTGAAAACCCAGCTTGAGTCCGTCGAGAGAATGGGTGAGCCTGTCGCCTGTGATGGCGCCGCCCCATGTATCATTCTTCTGGTAGGGGTGAACGGAAGCGGAAAAACAACCACGGCGGCAAAAATCGCCCGGGACCTTTCGCTTGGCGGGAAACGGCCGCTTTTGGTCGCAGCCGACACCTTTCGTTCGGCAGCCATAGATCAATTGAAGCAACTTGGTAATATATCAGGAATAGATGTTCTTGCCCGGGAGCCGGGTAGCGACCCTGCTGCAGTAGTATTCGATGCCATCAGGTCGGCAAAAGCCGGCAACGCTGACTGTCTTGTCGTGGATACTGCTGGCCGCTTGCATACCAAGAAAAACCTTATGGAAGAACTTCGCAAAATCTCGAAGATAGTTGATCGTGAGTGCGATGGATGGAAAAAGGAAACGTTGCTCGTACTTGACGCCGTATCTGGTCAGAATGCCTTCGCTCAGGCTTCCGTTTTTCACGAAATCCTAAATCTGACGGGTGTCATAGTCACGAAATACGACAATACGGCAAAGGGCGGGATCCTCCTTGCCGTTGCCGCAAAATTGCAGCTCCCGGTAAGGTACGTAGGACTTGGGGAAAGGGCAGAAGATTTGACTGGTTTTTCACCGACTGAATTCGCCGAAGGTCTTCTGCAATGAAAGGGTGTGAAAGCTCTCTAAATGGCCCCGAAAGTCAAACTCGTGATCGGCATTCTTTATCCTGACACCAATCTTCTGGCGTGGGTCCACGAAAGACTCGAGATCCGCTTCGGCTCCCTGGAACGGGTTCTTTCAGGGATCCCTTTCGACCATACGGATTACTACAAAGATATAGCTCCAAAACTTTACAGGGGGTTCGTCTCTTTCAAGGGGTTGTTTGATGCAGGTGAACTGGCCGACTGGAAGAAAGCTACCTGCGAAATAGAGAAACAATCGGGCCTTTCGAGAAAGGTGAATATCGACCCGGGATATATCGACGGAGCAAGGCTGGTCCTCGCTTCCACAAAGGACCACGCCCACAGGATCTATCTACGTGACGGCATTTTCGCGGAAGTGACATTAAGGTATGTCAAAAAGTCGTGGCGCCCTTACGAACATAGTTTCCCGGATTTCGCTTCCGGATTATACAACCCCTTCCTGGATACTGTACGGCTTGACTGGCTGCGCGACGTCAGGAAACTGAAGAAAGGATGACGCCTTGTGATCGAAAGGTACAGCACTCCTGAAATGGACAGGATCTGGTCAAATGCGAACAGGTACGAGACGTGGCTGAAAGTGGAGCTTGCAGTTTGCCAGGCATGGACTGAAGCGGGCCGTATTCCTCGTGAAGCCAACGAAACCATAAGGGAAAAAGCCGGTTTTAGCGAAGACAGGGTAAGAGAAATTGAAGCCGACGTGAATCACGACGTCATTGCTTTTGTCACGGCAGTGGCTGAGAAAGTGGGTCAGGAGGGAAGGTTCATTCATCTCGGACTTACCAGCAGCGATGTTATCGATACGGCGACGTCGCTTTTGCTTCGGGAAGCGCTGGATGTAGTCCTTTCATGTCTGGGAGATCTGCTTGATACGGTACTGCTGCAGGCTGAAAAGTATCGACATATTCGGTGCATAGGACGGACCCACGGCGTCCATGCAGAACCTACGACTCTAGGACTCAAAATGCTCAACTGGTATGATCAGCTCCGTCGGGACCTGAAACGTATACAGGAAGCAAGACATTCAGCCTGCGTAGGGAAAATATCAGGCGCAGTAGGTACTTATGCCCATTGTCCCCCTGAGATAGAAAAAAGAGTATGCGAGATTCTGGGCTTGAACCCAGCTCCTGTTTCCACACAGATCATACAACGCGACATTCACGCCGAGATCCTTACAAGCATGGCAATCCTTGGAGGCACAGTAGAACGAATAGCCTTTGAAATCAGGCACCTTCAGCGTACAGAAGTTCTGGAAGCGGCCGAGCCTTTTTCTTCGAAGCAGAAGGGTTCTTCTGCAATGCCACACAAGCGCAATCCCATCCTGTCCGAACGCCTTTGTGGAATGGCAAGATTGCTGAGAGGTTATGCCAATGTGGCGCTTGAAAATATCGCCCTCTGGCACGAGCGTGACATCAGTCATTCTTCAACGGAGCGGGTTATATGGCCCGACAGCTTTCATATCACCCAGTACATGCTAGAGACGCTCACATACCTGATACGCAACCTGGACGTCTACGAGGAAAATATCGGGAAAAACCTTGAACTTACGAAAGGGCTCATTTTCAGCCAAAGGGTGCTTTTGGCGCTGGTAGAAAAAGGACTTGATAGAGAGAGAGCCTACGAACTGGTCCAACGAAAGGCCATGCAATCATGGATGAGAGGAAGCGACTTCAGGGACCTTTGCAAGAATGATTCTGCTATTGCTGATGTACTCGGTGCCGATCTTTTGGAATCTCTCTTCGATGTGGGGTATTATTTGAGATACGTGGACAAGATCTTTGATCGTTTCACAGAGAGTAAAGAAGGAGACAATCATAAAATACGCGAGTTTTGACTTGTCGAGGAGGTGGGGTAAATGGCTAAACCTGAACGAAACATGGCTCTTGAGCTCGTTCGAGCCACCGAAGCAGCGGCAATGGCGGCAGGAAGATGGATGGGAAGGGGCGACAAAAATGCCTCGGACAACGCCGCAGTAAACGCTATGAGGTATATGCTGAACACTATAAGCATGAACGGTGTCATTGTGATAGGAGAAGGCGAAAAGGACGAGGCGCCGATGCTTTACAACGGCGAGGTTCTGGGTACTGGAGAAGAGCCTTTAGTCGATATAGCCGTAGACCCGATCGATGGAACGCGACTTCTCGCATTAGGGCGTCCCAACGCCATAAGCGTTGTGGCACTTTCTGAACACAACACCATGTATGATCCAAGACATATATTTTACATGAACAAGATTGCGGCCGGCCCAGGAGCCGCCGACGTAATAGATATAGAAGCACCCATCGAGGAAAACCTTAGGCGGGTGGCAAAAGCCTTGCGCAAATCCGTTGAAGATGTGACTGTCGTCGTTTTGGATCGACCCAGGCATGAGCAGATAATAGGAGACATTCGTGCTGCCGGATCCAGAATCAGGCTCATACCGGACGGCGATATAGCCGGGGCATTGATGACTTGCCGAGAAGAAAGCGGCATCGATCTGCTTCTGGGGATAGGAGGTTCGCCGGAAGCTGTAATCAGTGCATGCGCCCTTAAATGTGTGGGAGGGAACATGCAGTGCAAGCTTTGGCCGAGAAATTCGGAGGAAGCAGCTAAATGCAGGGAACTCGCCATGGACCTTCAGCAGGTGTTGGAATTGAACGACCTCGTGACCTCTGACAACGTCTTTTTCGCGGCGACGGGTGTTACCGACGGAGAACTGTTAAAGGGTGTAAGGTATGAGGGAAGCAGAATCAAAACTACTTCGATGGTCATGCGATCTAAAAGCGGGACCATACGTTACGTGGACGCCATTCACAGTCTCCAGAAGCTTGAAATGTTCAGCGATATCGAATACGGACCACGATTCGAATAAGTCGTTTACCCGGATCAGGTCCCGATCTGTTCCGGGTAAACATTTCCACCTTTCAGTCCATCAGCTTAGCCGCTCCAACGGCAATCTGTCCGACAGAAACGGCTTCGTCGTTCGGCGATAGTGAGGTATGCCAGAAAGGTATCAGGTTTTTCTTTCTCAACTCCGCAATCGAAAGGGAAAGCAAACGACGGTTTTGCCAAACTCCCCCCGAAAGCACAACCTTCGTGACGCCGGTGTCGAAAGACACTTTTTGGCAAGCAATGGCCAGCGATTCGGCAAGCCCGAGGTGAAAAGCGGCCGATACACGCGATATCCCCAGTTTGGTCAGGTTTTGAGCCGTCCATCTGATTGCCGGGCGCCAATCGACCTGGTAAACGCCATCTTTTGAAATTACTTCAAAAGGAGTTTTTTCTTTACCGCCGCTCGCCGAGGATTCGAGCTCCATCGCGCCCTGGCCGTCATAGGTGACTTTGTCCCTGATTCCGGCGATTGCCGAGAAGGCGTCAAAAAGCCTTCCGCATGAAGAAGTAACAGGTGCACTGGTTACAGATTCCGCCACGGGCCTGACCTTCTCAGCATGTTGCGACCAGAGACTAAAGGCTTTTTCCATTCTTTTTTTTTTGCCAAAAGTTTCCATAAACAAGGAAAGGGCATAGCGCCAGGGTTCTTCTATGGCTTTTTCTCCTCCAGGCAGGGGCGCCTGAAGGAGATGTCCAGCCCTTTCAAAAGAGCACCTGTCACCAAAAAGTATTTCCCCCCCCCAAATCGTTCCGTCAAGACCGTATCCCGTCCCGTCGAGTATCAGCCCAATGGCAGGTCCTTCGATTCCCTTTTCCAACAGGCATGACGCCATATGGGCATGATGGTGCTGAACTTTCAGTGATTCAACGGGGGGACGTGCAAGCACCTTGTCGGCGATGAAACCGGAAATATACTGGGGGTGCATATCTTTTACCAGCAATTCGGGCTGAAACTTGAACAGGTCCAGAAAATGCTTCAGCGTTTTCTCATAATATAGCGCTGTTTCCAGTCGCTTCAAGTCTCCCAGATACTGACTGACAATGACAGACTTCCCCAAAGACAATGCGAAAGTGGACTTCATTTCGGGCCCTGATGCAAGAACCGGGGGTAGGTTTTTTGACGACAGGATAGGGTGGGGGACGAAACCCCTGGCCCGTCGTAGCAGTATGGGTCTTTTGCCGGCGAAAGTTACTACCGAGTCATCAATCCTGTTTTGAATTTCCCTGTCGTGAAGAAGGAAGTAGTCCACGATTTCAGCCAGATCATCAAGGGCCTCTTTGTTTGTAGCCAGGATAGGGCTTTCCGAGAAATTTGCGCTCGTCATCACCAGCAGTGGAATCTGTTCCATGAGGAGGTGGTGTAAAGGCGTGTAGGGTAACATTACGCCCACAGTGTCCTGACCTGGCGAAACCAGTCTGCTCAGGGTACAATTTCTTCTTTTGGGACAAATAACAATGGGACTTCTGGGGGAGCACATCATTTGTTCCGCTTCAGGAGAAAGATGGACTATTGCCCTTGCGGTCTCAATGTTTCTGGCCATGACGGCGAAGGGCTTGTGGGGTCTTTTTTTTCGTTCCCTCAACAGGGCCAGCGGCTCGTTTTCAGGAAGGCATGCTATATGAAATCCACCCAAACCCTTTATGCCCAAGATAAAACCTTCCTTCAAAAAACTTACAGTTAAATCAAGGGCCTGATCTTTGTTGCCCAGGGGCTTTCCGCTTTTACCTTCGACAAGTAAAAGGTGTGGTCCGCATTCCGGACACGCTACAGGTTGCGCGTGAAATCTTCTGTCCTGGGGGTCGCTGTATTCTTGCCCGCAAAATTCACACATTTTAAATTCCGACATCGTCGTTTTGGGCCTGTCGTAAGGAAGTTTACGAATAATGCTGAAACGGGGCCCGCAGTTTGTGCAGTTGATGAAAGGATACCTGTAACGACGATCGGTGTGATCTTTCATCTCACGCAGGCAATCCTCGCAGGTAGCAATGTCGGGAGGTATCAAAACAGTATTTTTCTCTTCCGCTATGCTGGGCAGTATGACAAAATCTTCAGGCAAAGATTCGACCTTTAAATCTTCGTCCAGACGAGAAATGTCTTGAATGTTTGCCAGCGGTGGAGCCTCGGTATATAAACGAGACTCGTACTCATCAAGTTTTTCCCTGGTGCCTACGATCTCTATACGGACACCGGCCGAAGTATTCGAAACAGTTCCAAAAAGACCTGTTTCCCTTGCCAGACGAACACAGAAGGGCCGGAACCCGATCCCCTGGACAACCCCGGTTACGTTGAGCTTTCGCTTATGGTACATTGACAAGCCTCCAATCTGAAGGCATTGTAATGCCGAGGCCGAAAGTGCTCAACCCCGACTTTGAAACGAAAGAAACATTTTTAAAACCAGAAAGGGAGAAACTAAATGGCTCTTTTCGAGAAAGGATTCGTCCATGTGTATACCGGAGAGGGAAAGGGCAAAACCACTTCGGCGCTTGGTTTGACCCTTCGCGTTGCAGGACATGGAGGAAGGGTGGCCTTCGTACAGTTCATGAAAGGTTGGCCCTTTTACGGAGAAATTTCCGGATTGGCGAAACTCGAAAATGTGGAACATATTGTTACGGGTCGCCCCGATTTTGTCGACAGGAGGAATCCGGATCCCTTGGATATTTCGGAAGCCAGACGCGGGTTCGAGAAAGCCTTGAACATACTCTCCGAGGGAAGTCATGACCTTGTCGTTTTAGACGAAATCATCGTGGCAATAGACTACGGAATGCTTTCCAGCACAGAAACGCTGAAAGCGCTAAAATCGCGACCAGCTCACGTGGAAGTGGTTCTGACAGGAAGGAACGCACCGGCGGAACTTCTCGATTACGCCGACTACGTAACGGAAATGGTGGAGGTAAAACACCCATTCCGCAAAGGTATCGCCGGACGCAGGGGGGCAGAATATTGATAATGCCGGCGGCTTTTTAGCGTAGCTCAGAACCTTGGGGGAACTTCTCGCTAAAAAAAGTGGTATCGGGGTTTGGAGTTCAAGCTTTTGAAATCGTTTTTTACGCGTTTTTTATCCTGGAAAGGAAAGTGGTCTCAATTTGAAAGTGCTCCTAGGCCTTAGCGGCGGAATTGATAGCACGATGAGCGCTTATTTCCTTTGCGAACAAGGGCACGAGGTTTTACCTGTCACTCTTGTTTTCAGTGAAGAAAACAAAGACAAGACTGTCAGAAAGGCTCATGGGGCTGCAGAAGCCCTGGGACTGAGAGAGCCCGCAATCCTTGATCTAAGAACACGTTTTAAAAAAACAATTATCGATACCTTTGTTTCCTTTTATGAACGGGGGATGACTCCGAACCCTTGTGTTTTTTGCAATGAAAAAACAAAATTCACAGGGCTTTTCGAGATGGCCTGTAAGTTGGGTTGTGATGCGGTAGCTACCGGGCACTACGCGAGGATAGGTCGAAAAGAAAGTCGACTTTGTCTTTTGCGAGGTATCGACCCAAAGAAAGACCAAAGTTACATGCTGTATCGTCTAAAGCCTGAGCTTTACGGCAAGGTCCTTTTTCCTCTTGGCCGCAGGACAAAAGCCGAGATAAAGGAAATGGGCAAAAAACTTTACCCTGGTCTCTTCGAATCTGAATCAGAAAGCAACGACCTGTGCTTTCTCAAAAAAGGTGAACTCTCCTTTTTTCTGAAAAAAAACATCAAAAGCAGAGCGGGCGAAATTCGCTCCGTCAACGGGAAAGTTCTTGGTACCCACGATGGACTTTCCGGATATACAATAGGCCAGCGTCAGGGTCTCGGACTCGCGGGGGGGCCATGGTTCGTTGTCTCAAAAGACCTGCAATCCAACACGCTGGTTGTGGGGCGCAGGGCGGATCTCAGCGTAAATGTCATCGAATGCAGTGACGTAATTTTACATGAAGCCCTTTTTGTCGGCCAGATAGTGTCCATGCGACACAGGTACCGTTCATCCTTCCTCAATGCCAGGATCCTTCAGATAACCCGTGATGGGATCAGGCTTCAGTGTCTTGAAACTGCATACGGCGTCGCACCAGGTCAATCTTCTGTTCTTTATTCGGGTGAAAGAACCCTTGGAGGTGGTATCATTGAAAAAACAAGCTGAAGGAGGGCTTCACATGAAAAAGGCGCTGCTACCACTGAATATCGAGGATTTACGTAAACGCACGAACCCCGATTCCCTTGGGCTGGAAACGACCCGGGACGTTGAATGCCTTGATGCCCTTATTGGGCAAGAACGAGCAGTGAAGTCGATTTCTTTCGGGCTGGAGGTACAAAATAAGGGATACAATATTTTTGTAGTGGGAGATCATGGAAGCGGTCGAACCACCTATTCGCTGGAAAGAATACGCGACAGGGCCAAGTCCGAAAAGACGCCCGATGACATTATATACGTATATAACTTTAAAAACCCGGATGAGCCTCTGGCTATAAGCATACCGGCGGGCCAGGGGGAAAAACTTGCTTCCCATCTGGATGACCTTGTTGAAGAACTGAAAAACGCCTTGAGCAAGGCCTTTGAAAACAGCCAGTACGAAGATGCGAAGGCGCAACTGGTCAAGGAGTTTCAGGAACAGGTAAATACTCTGATGGAGGAAT
>JAHDOX010000137.1 GCA_018434645.1 Synergistales bacterium
AATAGTACCTGCGCCGATGTTCGTCCTTTCCCCTATTTCGGCGTCTCCTATATAGGAAAGGTGCGGAACTTTGGCTTCGGCGCCTATGCGGCTTTTTTTTATCTCCACGAATTTCCCTATGTATGCTCCCTCGCGGACTTCGCTCCCATTTCTTATATGCGCGAACGGGCCGACTGCGACTCCGCTTGAAAGCCGGCTGTCCGAGATGTCAACGTAACCCCTGAGGTCTGTCCGCTCACCGCAGAGCACATTTTTAAGCACGGAATGACTTCCTATTTTGCTTCCCCTTCCAATCTCGCTGTTTCCATAAATCTGTACGAAAGGACTGATCTCGACGTCTTCGGCTATTTTTACCTTAGGCCCCACGTAAACAGTGGTCGGATCGGCAAAGCGAACCCCCTGCCTCATATGCTTTTCAAGGATGCGGTCCCGTATCACCATTGAGGCGGAAGCAAGCTGCAAGGGGTCGTTTACACCCGACGCCTCGGCGGCATTGTCAAGCAGGACAACCTTTACGGCCTGTCCCTTCCGCGACATGATGCCGACCACATCGGTAAGATAATATTCTCCCTGCGCATTGTCCGAACTTATTTCCTCGAGTGATTCCAGAAGTTCTCGTATTCTGAAAACATAAATGCCGCTGTTTGCAACGGGACACTTTCTTTCTTTTTCCGTAGCGTCCCGTTCCTCCACGATTCTCACTAACCCTTCCTCGGTGATGACCCTCCCGTACCCCGTGGGGTCTTCGGGACGAAAGCCGTAAAACGTGCACGCCGCTTTCGAAAAAATATGCTCTTCAATGAGCCTGTCGGCGGAGCCGCCCGTAAGGTGCGGGACATCACCGGGGACTACCAGCACATGATCTGACTTAGCGAGCCATTCCCGCGCACAAATGACGGCGTGACCAGTTCCTTTTTGTCTGTCCTGAAGGAGAACTTTTACGCCAGGCCAGTTTTCGGCCAGGTAATTTTCCACAACTTCCCTGCCATGTCCTACGACCACGCAAGATTCGCTTACAGTCGAGCTTGCAAGGTTTTTCAGAACATACCACAAGAGGGGCTCTTCCAGGACGGGAAGCATGACTTTGGGTGTTTCGCTTTTCATCCGCGTCCCCTTGCCCGCGGCCAGGACCAATGCCCCTGTCTTTTCAACCGCCATCCCCGTCACCTTCTTTCCGTATCTTCTTAAGGCAGAAGGCCAATACACTCTACTACAAGCCGTGCCTTTTCGACAAAAAACGCAAAATCGGGGGAAGCGCAGGCTTCCCCCGGACCAAGGCGATTGGCTGGGGTGGCTGGATTCGAACCAGCGATCGCGGATCCAAAGTCCGCTGCCTTGCCGGCTTGGCTACACCCCAATGCAAGCGCAGCAATTATATCCTTTCCCGCCCCCACCGTGTCAAGGCGAATGAAAACAATCCAGACGGCGGGTCTTTGCCCTCCACCCGGATCGGGGGTTGTGCCGTCTCATTCGCAAAGTTTCACGAATTATTATATACTCCCTTTTAGCAGGCAAATAGTTCGACACTGGGGGATATCGTGAATGTGGACCGTCGAGGAAGCAAGGGAACGCCTGAAAAGTTACGGTGCCAAGGTCACCATACAGCGCCTGGGGATACTCAAGCTTTTGGAAAACCGCAAGGACCATCCTCCGGCGGAGCGCATCTACAGCGAAATGCGGGAGTCCTTCCCCACCATTTCCTTTGCCACGATTTACAGCACAGCCCAGCTTCTCCAGGACGCGGGGCTTATACAGATAATTACCATAGACGGGAAACGCGTGTTTTTCGACCCGAACCCTGAAGTTCACGGACATTTCCGTTGCGAGGGTTGCGGCGAAGTCTTCGATTTCCCCGTCGAGGAAAAAATCGTGGACGAACTCAAAAACTGCACCACCCACAACGTCTCGAGGGTCCAGCTTTATTTGTACGGCCTTTGCTCACAGTGCGCGAGGAAAGTGGAAGCAGGACCCGGCCGGGACTGATTGCACTCCATGAACGTCGTCTGGCTCGCCCTGGCCTTTGTTTTTGTGGCTTGCAGCATTGCAGGGATCCTCGCAGGAAGGAGCAGGGGAACCGGAATCACCTTTTTTTATGTGTTTTTTTTCTCCTTTTTGGCACTTTCCGCCTTTGCCCTTTTCCAGGTTTCCTCCTGGGCGGCTTTCGTTGTTGCCGTGCCCGCCCTTCTTTTTGCCTTCATTTTGATCAGAGGCCGCCCCAGGGAAAAGGACGAACCTGAAAAAAACGAAAGCCGGTGACGCCAAAATGACAGGGACTTTCAGAAAAGCCGCAGCGGTTTTTGTTCTTCTTTGCCTTTCCTCTATCGTTAATGGGGAAACCGCCTGCGCCCTCGCCGGCGGCGACTCGTACCGCATTGTGCTTGAGGCTTTTCCCGGGGGCAGCATAACCGTCCATAGTGAGAGGGCGGGCGTCGTCAGGCTGGGCAAGGTGCTCTCAGTGCCGTCGTCCACGAGATGGCCGGCTTTCACGGCCTCCAGGTGGGGGAATCCGGGCACTGTAGTAGCAACGGCCGTCAACGCCCTGCACATCCTGGTCGATATCGAAAAAGGAAGAGGCAGGACCGTAAGCATTTTGCCAAAGGAAACTTTTGCCCCGGCGTCGGGCGAAACCGCCTTTTTTCTTACCGACATCCCCCCGGGACTCGGCATATTCGGAGCCTGGGCACCTACCGTCGGAAGCAGGGTGATATGGAGAAAGGCTGGCAATCATCCGGGTGAAAAAACCACATCAATACAGGCCTTTCAATCTTTTGAAATCATGGTGACCCCGGAAGAAACACCTTATTACGTGGAGATAGAAAACCGTCCCGGCGGGCGTATCACAGCCTGGACAGGTTCCGGGCCCATCGTCCTGGGACGCGTGGCAAGGCCGGTAGCCGGATCCGGACGTTTCGGAGGCACCCAATTCCAGGAGGTCGGCAGGATAAGGGCCAATCACCCTGGCGTAATCGACGTAAGCACCTCGCCGGAAGGTATTGTGGGAGGCTTTCAGATCCTTCCGCTTGAACATGCCGCATCACCGGAGATGAGCAGTGCCTGGAAACTCTCCCAGTGGCTGGTGGCGGCTCCGAAATCCGGTGGTTTCGTCGGCCGAAAGCCCCTTTTTTCGTCGGGCTTCGTCCCCGGCCCCTCGAAGGAAGAGAAATTATGGGATGTCTGGTCCACCTACGGACGGAGGTCGCTGGTGCTGGCAAGAATCCTCGGTGGACCCTGGCAATGGATGCCCGAGGCCACGGGACGAAACGACACCGCGCTGAAAGGCATCACCCATCTCCGACTTTATTTCCCCTTTACGGAGGAACCGCAAAAAGCGGCCGGCTCAAACTGACGCGGCCGCTTTTTTCTTTTTATTCCACTGTAACACTTTTTGCCAGGTTCCTGGGCTGGTCTATTTCCCTGCCGAGAATCCTTGCCACGTGGTAGGCAAGAAGCTGCAAGGGCAGGACCGTCAGAAAGGGACTGAATTCCTCGTCGGTCCAGGGAACTTCCATCATTGCCTCGGCGTGTCTTTTCACGAGGACGTCGCCTTCGGTACAGACGCCTATGATCGGAGCGCACCTCGCCCTGGCTTCCTGTATGTTCGAAAGCGTCTTTTCGTACATGCTGTCTTTCGGGCTTACCACCACTACGGGGACCCGTGGTTCCAAAAGAGCGATGGGCCCGTGCTTCATCTCGCCCGCCGCGTAGGCTTCGGCGTGTATATAGGAAATTTCCTTGAGCTTGAGGGCCCCTTCGAGGGCGACGGGGAAAGATACGCCGCGACCTATGAAAAGAAAGTTCGACCTGTCGGCGTACCTTTCTGCGATGGGAATTATGTCCTTTTCTCTTTCGAGTACTTTTTCAACCTTGTACGGGATCTGGAGAAACTCCGTCGCAAGACGTTCTTCCTCGTCGGCATTCACAGTTTTCCTGAGACGACCAAGGTAAAGGGCCGCCAGAAACAGCGTGGCCACCTGGCCTGTAAAGGTCTTGGTGGCGGCGACTCCGATCTCGGGTCCGGCCTTCAGTAGAAGAACGCTGTGCACCTCCCTGGCCAGCGTCGACCCGGGAACGTTTGTTATGGCAAGACAATGGGCGCCGTCAGCCCTGGCCTTTCTCTGGGCGGCAAGCGTATCGGCTGTTTCCCCCGACTGGGAGACGAAAACAGCCAGCGTGTTCTGATCGCATTTAACCCTGCGATACCGGTATTCCGAAGCTATGTCGACTTTGACATCCAGGTCGGTCCACCGCTCGAAGGCCCTTTCCGCCACCAAAGCGGCGTAATAGGACGTGCCGCAGGCGACTATGTGCAGGCGGTCCCAGCGCAACGCGTCCCCGGCGGTCCAGTCCAGTTCTTTGGACAGGTCTACCGTGCCTCCCGAAACGCGGCCCTTGAGCGTGGATCTCAGGACCATCCCCTGCTCGTGGATTTCCTTGTGCATGTAATGGGCGAAACCGCCCTTTTCTGCCATGGCCA
>JAHDOX010000166.1 GCA_018434645.1 Synergistales bacterium
GTTTATGGGATGATTGCCCTTTTTGTCAATTTCTGAGGAAACAACCCTTTTTCGGAGAGATTATTTTTGAGGAAATCCGGCGTCTTGACAGCACCGGCGGAGACAGGTATAGTGTTTCCCGCTCGAACCGGGCCGTTAGCTCAGTTGGAAGAGCACCGGACTTTTAATCCGGGTGTCACAGGTTCGATCCCTGTACGGCCCACCATCGGTATCACTCAAGCGGTCCCATCGTCTAGTGGCCTAGGACACAGCCCTTTCAAGGCTGCGGCACGGGTTCGAATCCCGTTGGGACCGCCATCTCATTTGTCAGTCTGGTCGCCGGCGTAGCTCACTCGGTAGAGCAGCGCACTCGTAATGCGCAGGTAGGCGGTTCGATTCCGCCCGCCGGCTCCATATAGCAAATCAAGGCTTTGCTGGACGGCAAAGCCTTTTTTATCGGGATTATCGGAGAAAGCTTAAAGGAGCAAAAGATGCTGGTGTTTGGAAAGCTCCATCAAAGACTTAAAAAAGATACCGAACGCGGACGCAGAGTGGATCCGGAAACATGGCATCTTCCTGACGGTACGATCTGCTCTCGTGTCTTAAAGGAAATCCTTGGATATGTTCCTGAAACCGTAATTCGCCTGGACAGAGGGTGCACTTCATATCCGCTTTTGGTGTGGGACTCCCGAAATTCGAGGAAATGGAAACTTTTTTGGGTGTATAGTGAAAAAAACGTAATTGATATAGTGGAGGCGACACGGATCATTCGGGAGAAAAAGATACCAATACCCGAAATTCGTGGTGTAGCAGGTTCGTATATTCTGGCCGAGTGGATCGATGGGATTCCGTTAAATAAAGAACTGCCCTTTCGTTATATGAGAGAAATGGCCGCATACCAGGCAAGTATACATGGAGCTTTTAGTGAAGAACCAACCAAGGCTGATTACTTTACAGACAAAATATTTGACTGGCTTGATAGTAAGAGGTCTACGTTTCTGTCGTTTTTGCGGGAAAAAGATTTTAATGAGATGCTTTTTCTGCTCAAAGAAGAGAGCCCGGAAAATTTGGCTAAAGGCATCAGACATACCGACCTGCGCCTATACAACTTGGTTAGAACGGAAACCGGATGTATTTGTTGCATAGATAATGCTGAACTTTCCATTGGGGTGGGTTTCGAATCCGATATTTTCAAAACAGTGTATTATAGTTTCAGTCTAGTTCCATGGCATATTCCGAGATACCTGGCCCAAATTATTATACTTTCGCCGCAAAGCACGATTCTTGAGGCTTGGAACTTCTGGAATCTTTTGTACCTTCTGAATAGGGCGATTTTCGAAATTGAAGTTAAAAAAGGCAAACATGCCAGGAAAATCAAAAACTATCGGGAAAAGATACTGGGAGCAATTGCCCAAAAACGTCATGGTCACGAAGTGCTCATCAACAAAGGAATTTATAGCAAAACAAAGAGACTGGTTTGTTTTTTTATCGAACGTAACGCAAAGAGGGAGTAGAAATGTCTACAAAACGTCGAATTATTTTCGTCCGCCATGGTCAAACCGAGTGGAATGCACAGTTTCGTTATCAGGGTAAAGCGAATATTCCTCTCAATGAGAAAGGCAAAGCAGAGGCCCGACTCCTTGGCGAGCGCCTGAAATCCTGGACCCACTGCCGAATTTATTCCAGTCCCCTGGTTCGCGCAGCAGAAACCGCTCGGATCATCGCCGGTTTTATGAACCCCGCTCCACTCGTTAAACTTGTCGAAGATCTGGTCGAAATGGACTTCGGAAACTGGGAGTCCCATTCCGTCCTCGACGTTATGAAAAAAGACCCCGTTTTGTATTCCGCATGGCGGGAAGACCCCTCTTCGGTAACTCCGCCTGGAGGCGAGACCTTCGAGTCCGTTAAGTCAAGGGTAAAAAGGGCTCTCGAGGGCATCTTCGAAGATGCTGATGGAGACATCCTGGTTGTCTGCCACGGTGGGACAATCCGGGCGGCGCTTACGGTTCTGTTCGATATTCCTTCTTCAATGGCGTGGCGGATGCGGTTGGGCAATTGCAGCCTGACGGGCCTGGATATGCGGGAGGGCATTTCCTTTCTTGCCTTTTTCAACGACGTAACCCACCTCAGGGTTGACGAAGGCCTTGCCGGTTCCATCCCGCTTGGCGAGTGGTAAACTTGATGCGTCCATGATATAAAAGGGCGAGATCGCCGGGGAGGAAAAGGCATGGACCAGGAAAGGGTAGCAGAAAAAGGCGGCCGGGGGTTTGACGGAGACGAAGAAAGGTGTCTTTGGCAGAAAGCCGCGGCCGGTGACGAGAAAGCCAGGGAGGATTTGATCCTCTTGCACAGGCCCCTCGTGTTCTGGATAGCCCGGAAATTTCAGGTTTCCTCCCAGCAGTATCAGGACCTAGTCCAGGAAGGAATGATAGCTCTCATAAAAGCCGTCGACAGGTTCGACCCGGACCGCAAAATACGGTTCGCCACATATGGGTACTATCGCATCAAAGGCCAGATGGCCAATTACCTACAGCGCGTCGAAGCAAAAGCCCCCGTGCCCGTTGATCAGGATGCCTTTCAAATATCCGACGGCGATGAATCGGAAAAGATGGATTGGCTGATCAGCGTAACGGAGGAAATCCAGAACCTTCCCGAAAAAGAGTCCGACGTTATTGAAGCTCTCATATTTAGGGGCAAAAAGGCGCTGGATTACGCAAACGAGCGCGGGGTGGACGTGAGCCACGTTTACAGGCTTCAGCGGAAGGCCATAGAAAGGATCAGGACCTTGTTAGGGCTGAAGGCGACAGAAAGACCCTGAACTGTGATAATTAACATGTCTATTGGTGAATGAGACATGGCATTCCTGGTTCGGGGAGGTTATCTCATATCATGGAAAAACGGTTGAAACGGGTGCAAAGGTGGCTCGAACGGTGTATAGAGGCCTGCAAAAAAGAGAAATGGGCCAACGCGGTAGCCGACGTTGAATGTGCCAAGGCGGAGCTGGAGACGGCCCGTGAAGAGCTTTGGGTCACCCTTTCAGCCAGGGAAGGATCCAGGGAAAAAGCCGGCATCAAGCACATGTTACCCCTTTCGGCCCGGTCGGCAGTCTTGGCTATTCTTATCCTGATGTCTGCCGCGATACCACTTTCTACTGGCACGGGACCAACGGGTGCCAGACGTGCGGAAGAAGCGGTAACTCTGGAATGGGTTACCGCCGACGAAAAGAAAATCCTTTCAGAGCTCAGGCGAAGCCTGAGTGACATGAATATGGCAAGGGTTGTCGAGGAACAGGTCTTTTCTGTCGTAGAAAATAAAAGAGATTCAGGGCGCGATGTCGCGGAAGCTGAAACTTCGAAGCCTCATGGAACACCAACGACGGAAGGAAAGGGTCCTTACGTGCCTGGGCAGGGAACTCCGGCGCAGCTTGAGGTTGCAATCGAAGAGATTTTAACGCTTTACGAAATCGGTCAGCGGGCACTGAAAGCGGAGACACTTAACATCGGCAACACGGAGACCCAACCAAAGTAGACAGCTCCCAAGGCGCAGGTACAACGAAAGGAGTGCTGAGCACGTGAGATGTAAGAGACTATTCGCAGGTTTTCTTGTGTTTTTTGCAGCAATTTTCACAGCAACCGCAGTCAACGCCCAGAGCCCGCTGGTGGTGGGGGTGGGGGTTAGAGGAAACTCCGAAGTCATCGATGAACATATCCTGAGTGTGGTCGGCACCAAGGTCGGGGAGCCTCTTGACCAGGATCAGATCCAGGAAGACATAGATGCCATATATGGTCTGGGGTTTTTCTCGCTCGTTGATGTGTCTGTAACTCCGCAGATGGGCGGAGCCTACGTGGAGTTTCAGGTTGTTGAAAACCCCGTTATCGAAAAGGTTGAATTTACAGGCAATACGGTTTTTACCGACGAAGAACTCATGGAAGTCCTTTTCACGAGGCCGGGAGCCATATTTAACAGGGTTTTCTTCCGTCACGACCTCCAGCGCGTGATCGAGAAGTACGAAAAAGCCGGATATACCATGGTCCGCGTAGGAGATGTTCGCGTGGAAGACGGTACGGTGGAAGTGCGCATCCTGGAACCCATCGTGGGCGATATCATAATACAGGGGAATACCAGGACCAGGACCTATGTAATCGAGCGCGAGATACTGCTTAAAAAAGGAGACCTTTTCAACACGACGCTGCTCAGGCATTCCCTGGCCAGCTTGAACCAGCTGGGCTTTTTCGAGGACGTAAGCCTCGGTTTCGAGCCCAGTGAGGAGGACCCGTCGGTTATAAACCTTGTTTTCACCGTAGAGGAAAAAAGGACCACCAGGCTTGGTTTGTCTATAGGCCACGGGACGAGCAGCGGCTGGTCCGGCGGGGCCAGCGTGACGGAATCGAACCTGGGAGGACGGGGCCATATAGCCGAAGTGGCCTTCGAGACGGGAGACCGGGAGCAATACTGGATCACCTATCGCGAACCCTACATGGACCAGGAGCATTATTCCTGGAGGGTCGGTTTTTACAAACGCGACTGGGAAGATGTGGAAGATAATTTCGAAGGTGAAACCAGGTACGAATATGACGAGGACCGGACCGGATTTTACGCCGGTATGGGCAAGAAATTCCGCAACGACGAAAAACTTAGCTGGTACGCGACGCTTGATTGGCATAACATCGAATTGTCCAACATAAGAGACCGCAGCGGCAACGTCATTCCGCTCGATGAATTTGTGGACAGGGAGGAACGGGCCGGCGACACCTATTCGATTACGGGAACGCTTTCTTATAACAACAGAACCAAATACATTGCCTATCCGGAAGGTGAAGTGTACTCGCTCTCGATAGAACAGGGTCTTTTTAAATCCGATTACGGTGGCGATGACATGAATTACACCAAGTACTGGGTTGAAGGACGTTTTTACCGGCCTTTGCGGGAGTTCTTGGGCGGCTTTGTAGACCTTGACATCGGTTCCGAAGAAGATCCTGTAATTTTCGCAAGCAGAGTCCGTTACGGATCATCTTCGGGTTCCGTGCCCTGGTCTGAACAGTATGAACTTGGTGGCGACACCACATTGAGGGGGTACGAAGACGACGAGTTCAGGGGCGATGAGATGGTACTGGGCAATTTCGAACTTCGTCTTCCTGTACAGGAGTCGTTTTCTCTGGTCTTTTTTTACGACGTAGGTTATGCCAGCGATGACTTCAGTTTTTCCGATGTCAAGGACTCCGTCGGTTTCGGGATAAGGGTCAGGACGCCACTCGGTAA
Organism: Synergistales bacterium; assembly: GCA_018434645.1. Classification (GTDB taxonomy): domain Bacteria; phylum Synergistota; class Synergistia; order Synergistales; family Thermovirgaceae; genus UBA1876. Next base: position 5,239 of record JAHDOX010000166.1, read on the forward strand.
TTTGAGGCTCGATGTGGCCGAGGGCGATTATGAAACCTATACCCATTTCGGTTTCGGGGAGCTGTTCTAGACGAAAAGCGAGGGTCTTATGTCGGCGGGTTCTGATGGATATGGACACTTGATAAGAAAGGCCGCGGTCGTTCTCTGGGCCGGGGCCTTTTTGATAGCCGGGACAGAGGCCCAAGCCGGTGTGACCCTTTCGGGCGTGCCCGGGTGGCTGGAGGCGCCGGTGAAACGCTCTCTTGAGGCCGTATGGCAAGAAGTAGTACAAAGAACGTCGCCCGGCAGGGAACGTGTTGTGGAACTGGTCGCCAAAAGACTCTTCCCTGGCCTGGATATCAGCGAAATTCGGGGCACCGGGGAGGATCTTTTCGTTTCCTTCGATACAAAAGAATCGGAAAGACTCTCATGGAATGTAGTTGTCAAAAAGCCGGAACTTCCGGGCTTTCTCGAAAGGCATTTCCGTGAGGACGCTTCAGGGCTTGAGACCGCGGCGACTGAAATGCTCGACTCGTTGCCCCTCGATGTCCTCCGGTGGGCGGGAGAGGATTTTCAGGCCACTTTGGACGAGTTTATAGCCAAAGACCTTCCCGGTTGGAAGCCTTCTTACGTTTTTTCGAGTAGAGGGGAAAAAGGCGCCCTTGAAATAGCTTTCACCCCCCGGGAACCCGTGGTGATTGCATTTTCACCCAGGCTTTCAAGCAGGACACTGCCACTTGTACTACAGTCGAAACTACACGAGGAGACCCTGGATGTGACTTCACAGGTCATCGGGCTCCCTGCGGCCTGGGTTACCAGGCACGAAAAGAGCATCGAAGCCTATATCGCAGCCTCTCTCGAAGAAAGATGGGCCGCGAGGAAGCTTGAAGGAAAGGTAGAAGTAAATA
>JAHDOX010000142.1 GCA_018434645.1 Synergistales bacterium
ATACCGCAACACCATCGTCCGCGAACATATTGCCGCGGCCAGGGAGAAGCAAAGACTTTCCCTGATTACGCAGTGGAAACTGATCAGCGAGGTCGAGTCTTTGAAACAGCGGGTCGAGGAGCTTGAAAGAGAGGTCGAATCCCTCAAAAAACGCTTAAGAGACCTGCCGTAACAAAAGGGTTAGCGGAGGTTTTTAAAACAGTGCAAAGTTTTACACCGTTTTAAAAGGAGGGTTCAAAAATGAAGAAAGTATCAGGAATTATTCTGGCAGTTTTGGTTTCCCTGCTTTGCATGAGCGGGGGATCTCTGGCTCAGGAAAAGAAGGTTACCTTTGTCGATTTCAGCTGGAACAGCGTCCAGATGCACAACAGGATAGCAGGTTTTGTCCTTGAGCACGGGTACGGATTCAAGCCGGAATATCTTTTTGCCGAGTCCGTTCCGGGACTCACGGGACTCGCCCAGGGTGATGTGGACATCGCCATGGAAATGTGGATCGATAACGTCCTTGAGTGGTACAACGAGGCCGTGGGAGAGAAAAAGACGGTCATCGACCTTGGTCCTGTCTTTCCGGATTCCCCGCAGGGATGGTATGTGCCGACCTTTGTCATAGAAGGCGACGAAGAGCGGGGCATCGAACCCATGGCGCCGGGGCTCAAGTCGGTTCACGATTTGCCGGAGTATTGGGAGCTCTTCAAGGATCCCGAGAATCCCAAAAAGGGACGGTTTTACAATGCCATCCCCGGATGGGTCGTGCATGACATCAATGTGAAAAAGATAGAGGCCTATGGTCTGTCCGATACCTACCAGGTCTTCGATCCAGGTTCCCAGACTGCTCTCGCTACAGCCATCGTATCAAACTACAACAGGGGCAAACCGGTACTCGCCTATTATTGGGAACCCGAATGGATCATGGGTATGCTTGACATGACAAGGCTCGAGGAACCCCCCTACGATCCCGAAAAATGGGGCGAGGGCAAAAGTTATGGTTGTGCCTTCCCGGCGGCTCGGGTCCATGTCGGTATCAACACCGAATTTGCCAAAGAAAATCCCGAGATCCTGACATTTTTGGCAAACTATGAAACGAGCCTGGAGCAAAACAACGCTGCCCTGGCCTACATGCAGCAGGAGGAGGCCACGGTGGAAGAGGCGGCAACCTGGTTCTTGAAGGAGTATGAAGACGCATGGACGAAATGGATACCAGACGAAGAAACCCGGAAGAAAGTCCTGGAAGCCCTGAAATAGCAGGGAAACAGTCCCCTTCCGGGGAAGAGAAACAGGCAGCAATAAAAATCAACGAACTTTGGAAAATATACGCCGCTAACGACATCGATCTTGACGTTGAGGACGAAGACCTTATCAAATCGCTGGATGAGTCGGAGGAATCCGTCGTCGCCGTCAGGGACGTGTCGCTTGAAGTCAACCCCGGAGAGGTCTTCATCATAATGGGCCTCTCCGGGAGCGGCAAATCGACATTGATTCGCTGTCTGCTTCGGCTTGTTGAACCAAGCAATGGCCAGGTAGTTATAAACGGCTACGACGTGACGGCCATGAACAAGAAGGAACTGACCGAATTCAGAAGACACCAGGTAGCGATGGTGTTTCAGCACTACGGTCTGCTCCCCCACAAGAGCGTAGTCGAGAACGTCGCCTTTGGCTTGAAGCTGCAAGGGGTTCCGAAAGAGGAACGTCGGAAGCGTGCTATGGAAGCCCTGAAAACGGTAGGACTGGAAAAATGGGCCAACTATTACCCGACATCCCTTAGCGGTGGAATGAGGCAGCGCGTAGGCATCGCCAGGGCGCTGGTGGTGGAGTCTCCGGTACTTTTGATGGACGAACCCTTCAGCGGGCTGGACCCGCTGATAAGAAGGGAAATGCAGGACGAGCTGGTGCGCCTTCAGGAGGAGATGCACAAAACCATTTTCTTCGTCACTCACGATCTTGACGAGGCTATGCGCCTTGGCGACCGTATGGCGGTCATGCGAAGCGGGAGTATAGTTCAGATCGGAAAACCTGCGGAGATCTTCGCCAACCCCGCAGACGACTACGTGGCGCGGTTCGTGCAGGACAAGCGGGACGGAATAAGGAAGGCCGACGAGCAAATGGAGAAATTCGCCCAGGCTCGTGCCCAGTCGGAAAAGGTGGTGGACTGACATGTTTCCGTCAGCTTGGGAATATCACATAGCGCCCCAGATCAATGATGCCGTGCGATGGCTGCTCCAGGAATATGGTGCGGCATTCGATAAATTTTCCAACGGATTGCTGAAGCTGCTTTTGTCCATTCAGGGCATGCTCCAGTTCGTCCCCTGGTGGGGTTACGTCTTGATTATCGCCGTTCTCTCCTGGGTGGCGGTGAAGAAAATCGTGCCCGTCGTGGTCCTGTCTCTGATGCCCGTCATTATCGGTGTCTTCGGACTTTGGGGGCTTGCCGTCGAAACATTGGCCATTGTCATCACGTCGGTGGTCCTTGCGCTGGTCATCGGGATCCCCCTGGGGATTCTCATGGCGGAGGTGAAGATTTTCGACATGATCTTCCGACCCATACTCGACGCCATGCAGACCATGCCGAGTTTTGTCTATCTGATCCCGGCGATGATGCTCTTTGGACTCGGGAAAGTTCCTGCAATAATCGCCACGCTGATTTATGCGGCACCACCTGTCATGCGGCTTACCAGTCTTGGTATCCAGTTGGTTCCCAAACCAGCTCAGGAGGCTGCAAGGGCCTACGGTGCCACGAGATGGCAACTTCTGACGGAAGTCCGCATACCCTTGGCCATGCCCTCGATTCTGGCGGGAGTCAACCAGACTACGATGATGGCGCTGGCCATGGTCGTAATTGCTTCCATGATCGGTGCCCGAGGTCTGGGGCAAGAGGTACTTCTGGCCATCAACAGGATAGACGTGGGACGCGGGTTCGAAGCAGGTCTTGGGATTGTGATCATGGCCATCGTCATCGACAGGATCACCCAGGGTATGGCTAAAAAGTGGGATCCACAAAAAAGGGCTTGACGTCTCAGACAGGCTGACTTGAATCGTCTAAATTGGTCATTGGTTTTTGAAAGCCCCTCCGGGTACAATATCCATGCCCTGAGGGGCTTTTCGAATATCAGTGAGAGGATGATGAAGTTGCGAAGGAAATCTATCAATATTTGTGTCACAGGTGTAGCGATCCTGCTGTGTCTTCTCTCGCCGGTTTTCTCGGAAGAGGCAACCAGGGAGTCTCTTTATGTCGGGGCGCAGTGGTTGCAGGAAAATCTTGACAAAGTCGTCGTGATTGACGCCAGACCCAAGACTCTCTATGAAAAAGGACACATTCCCGGAGCTGTCAATGCAGAGTGGACCTATTTTGCAAACGTCAAGGGTCAACCGGGAACACCTGGATGGGGTGAAATCTTCGAAAAAGACAAGCTGGCCCAAAAAATAGGGGCGCTGGGCATCGATGGCAAAAAACCCGTCATAGCCTACGCGGACCCCGGAGGATGGGGTCAAGACGGCTGGGTAGTATGGATCATGAGACTTTCGGGAATAGAAAACGCGCTGATGCTTGAAGGCGGTTTTTCGGCCTGGCGTGCGGCGGGAGGCAAGGTATCCACAACGGGTGTAACGCCGAAAGCGCGTGCCTTTAAGATACCCTCCTTCCAGGGAGGATACAAGGTTACCACGCCATGGCTCAAAGAAAAACTGGATGAAGTGGTCGTCATAGACGTGCGTACGCCTTTCGAGTACAAGGGGGCCAGGATATTTCAGGAAAAGCGAGGTGGCCACATCCCGGGTGCCCTCAATATCCCCCTCGATTCTGTATTTCGGGAAGACCAGACCGTAAAGTCGGTCGAAGAGATCAGAACGCTTATGGCAAGCTACGGCATCTCGCAGGAAGACGAAATCGTGGTTTACGACACCGCGGGGGTCAGGTCCGCCTATATGGTCATGGTTCTGCGCATGGCCGGCTTCGAAAAGGCGAGAAACTACGATTCTTCCTTCCATGAATGGGCCGGCAACATGGACCTGGAAGTCGTCGAGGGCGACATGCCGGGCAGGCCGACCCTAAAGACTGACGAGCCCATGGAAACGCCTGATGAAACGCCACTGCAGGAGGATGCACCGGAAAACGGGTAAAATCATTCTTTACTGAATGATATGTGTAATCCAATAAATAAAAAGAGGCCCTGAACAATGGGATACGAAATCAGAATCGATGGGCAAACGCGGATGACCTTGGAAAAACCCAGGTCCGGCAGGGATATCCTTAGTGAGCTGGGTTCCTCGGGAAACAGGAAGATAGTGGCCTGGCACGTCAATCATTATCTCAGGCCCCTCAGCTGGGTTCTAGATGAAGATGCCGAGGTCGATTTTGTCGATACCACCGGGTTCGAGGGGATGTCCGTATACAGGAGCACCTTGAGTTTCCTGCTTGTCATAGCCGCAAAAAAAACACTCGGGACGGACGTTTTTATCAGGCACTCGATCAGCGACGGCTATTTTTGCGAATTCGCCGAAGAGATCGCCAGAGAAGGTGCTCTCGAACGGCTAAAGGAAGGTCTTGACGATCTTATACGGAGAGATGTGCCCATAGAAATGGTGATTCTTCCCCTTGACAAGGCACGACGGGTTTTCGAGTCCCAGGGGGATGAATCAAAGGCCAACCTGCTTCACTGGACCGGCGTCGATCCTGTCGTGGCCTACAGATGTGAGGGACACTACGGGTATTTGTATGTTCCTTTGGCGCCCTCCGCCGGTTACGTCGATTCCTACGACCTCGTCCCCTTCAGGGAGGGTTTTGTACTTCGATTCCCGACTGTTTCGTCTCCAAGTGAATTGCCGCCTTTCAGGCCGCCGCGGAAACTTGCCGATGTGTTTCAGGAGTACTCAGAGTGGCTGGATATCCTGGATGTGGGTACCATGGAGAGCCTGCACCGCCATGTAACCGCGGGGCGCGCGAAGGAGCTGATACTGGTTTCGGAAGCGTTGCACAATCAACGGTTTAACCACCTGGCGGAAGAAATTTCCTCAAGGCCCGACATACGCCTTGTCTGTATTGCGGGGCCTTCGGGGTCCGGCAAAACAACGAGCGCCAAGCGGCTGGCAGTTCACTTGATGGTCTGCGGCAAACATCCACTGGCCATATCCCTTGACGATTATTTTTTGGACCGTGAAAAAACACCGAAAGACGAGGAAGGCAACTACGATTTCGAATCCATCGAAGCCCTTGACATCGATCTGGTCAACGATCACCTCGAGCGTTTGCTGGGCGGGGAAAAGGTTCGTCTGCCCAGATTCAATTTCGTGACCGGCAAGAGAGAAGAGGGTCCCGAGCGGAATTTGGGTCCGAAGGGAGTCCTCATAATCGAAGGTATCCACGGATTGAACGATCGCCTTTTCCAACATATCCCGCGTTCTTCCGTTTTCAAGATCTATGTTTCCCCGCTCACTGGAATCAGCCTGGACCAGCATAACCGCACAAGCACCACCGATAACCGTCTCCTCAGGCGCCTGGTGAGGGACTACAGGCTGCGAGCTAAAGCTCCCGAAACCACGCTTCTGCAGTGGCCGTCGGTAATTCGCGGGGCGCAGGAGTACATTTTCCCGTATCAGGAAGGAGCCGACGAGATGTTCAACTCGGCCCTCGTGTACGAGCTTTCGGTCTTGAAAGGGTACGCCGAACCCCTTTTGAGGACCATTGGCGAGACGTCTTGCGTTTATGGGGACGCGCAGCGGCTGCTGGGTATCCTGCGTTTCATCCCCTTCATCCCCTCCGATACCGTACCTAACGATTCCATCCTTCGTGAATTCATAGGCGGGAGCGGATTAGACGTTTAAAATCGGGGAACTCAAACGGAAAGGAAGTTGTCAAACCGGAGCCGTCGACCTTTTTGAGGCTCCGGTTTTTTAGGGCAATGCTTTTGTGATGACGCTTTTGCCGAATCTTTTATATGAACTGGAAGGTCCGAGCCGTACCGGTGTTTTTTAGTTGCCGAAAATCATGCAACCGGTATCATAAATAATTACAGGGGGCATGTTCATGAAAATAACCATGGCTGATGTCGCGG
>JAHDOX010000132.1 GCA_018434645.1 Synergistales bacterium
AGGCTTGTGTAGGGACGTGCCCCGTTTCCGCTATCAGCATGGTTGACGGCAAGGCCGAGGTGGATGCCGATACCTGCGTCGAATGCGGCGCCTGTGTCGCGGTCTGCCCCGTCAGCGCCATCTCCCAATAGTCGGACAGTTTTTCTTAAAAAAAGGCCGGTTCTTTCGAACCGGCCTTTTTTACTCCATCTTTCCAACCCGTGTACAAAACATCCACACCTCACCCTTTTGCACTAATGCATAGGGAACAACAAGGAAGACCTGAAGAGGTCTCAAGGTGCTATAGTGAAACTGGAGGATAAAAATGTCTTATCCAGCTATCACCATGGCATTGACAATAATGAGAAGGCTTTCCCGTCCGGGTTTTTCCTCTTTCATCGTCGGAGGCACCGTTCGGGATCTTTTGTTGTGCCGGGTTCCAGGCGATGTCGATATTGCCACTTCGGCCCTTTTGGAAGATATCTGCAGCATTTGGCCCGAGGCAAGGATTGTGGGAAAGCCGGGCAAAAGATCAGCCATCCTTCCCACAATCGAAGGCACCTTTGACCTGGTTTCCTACTCGGGGGAAAGCCTTTCCGAGGAACTTCGCAGAAGGGATTTCACCATCAACGCCATGGCCTTGTCGGAAACGGGAGAGATAGAAGACCCGTGGGGCGGCATACACGACCTTGCCGAGAGATTGATTCGCGGTACCGCAAATCCCGGGGATCGTCTCGCAGAAGATCCTGTCAGGGCGATACGGGCGGCACGGTTCGCCGCAATGGAGCCTGCTTTCAGCATCGACAAGGAAACGGCCTCAAGGTGCAGGGAATCTGCCCCGAAAGTGGAGCAGGCCGCTTCCGAGAGAATCGGGCGCGAAGTTTTAAAGGCCCTGGAAGAAAGACCATCGCGATTTCTTGAGGAGCTTGAAAAACTGGACCTTCTGGAGGTTACCCTTCCCTTCCTCAAAATTTCAGACACTGTTTGCGGGAACGCGTCTTCCGCCCACTGGGATGAACGCTTTTTCTCCACCATCAAACGGTGCAAAATAACGGAAGAGACAACCCCGGATATAACGCTCAGGGCGGCGGCGCTTTTTCACGAAATCGAGGGTATAAAACAACAAGGAAAGAACACTAACGGAGACAACTCCGCCATAGATGAAGCCTTCTCCGGCGCGAAAAGGGCCGGTGAAATAATGGCGAGGTGGGCCTGGCCAAGGTCTGTTGCAAAGGAAGTCGTACGGCTCATCCGGTGGCGCGGCCTTTTAAGTAAAGCTGCCGAACCGAAGGAATTACGACGACTGCTGGTCTTAAACGGGACAAGGTGGATGGACTGCCTGTTTTTGCTCTCAAAAGCCGACATCATGGCGCAGTCGGCGGATCTTTCCCCCTGGCTTGAAAACCGCCGGATTGTCATTGAAAGCGCTTTTCGCCTGACGGGAGCAAAACCGCCGCTTGACGGCAAGGATGTAATGAAAATCCTCGACATCCAGGAAGGTCCAAAAGTCGGAGAAGCCCTGTCGGCTCTTTCCGACGAAATGGCCGAAAAGGGGACTTTGGACGCCGAGTCCGCCGCGGAATGGCTCAAAAGACGCTTTCCGAAAAAGGACACGACGTAGAAAAAAGAGGCCCAGTGCATGGAAAATGGGAAAATTTTATAGTATGCTAAAAGGCAAAACAGGATGCGACCAAAAATGGGGGTCCGTAAGATGAACGAAGTCACCCTTGACCAGATCGAGGCACCTTTCGTAGACAGGCAAAAGATAAGGAAAACCAGCAATTGTCTGGTTATGGCGGCCTGGTTCGGGGCGATGTTTTTCACCGACACGATTTTCGGTTTTCCCCTTTTAAGGACAGTCGACGGATTGCTCTCGGTAGTTCACCTTGCGGCTGTCCCTTTTGTATTGATTCCCATGTCGGAACGGATGAAAAGAAGCTTCGGCATAGTCGTGATTCTGGATCTCCTTTTGATCACTTCCATACCGCTTCTGGAATCCCGTTTCGCCATACCCCTGCCGTTTTTGCTTTTGAGGCACGTTATTTCCCTTCTTTTCGCCATCCTGGTGGGCCCGTACTTTATCAGGCCAAAGAGCTTCTCTTTCTTTCTGATCCTCCTTTATAACGCCATATGCTTCTACGTACCCATGGTGAGAAGCGGGACCGTGGAAATGACTCTGGCTTACGTTATAATCATCTATTCCTTTTCGCTGCTCTTTTCCTATTTCTTTCTGGATATCCTCAGGATGCACGTGACCCAGATTTCGCTTCTGATCAAGGCTCACAAACAGGCGGAACAGATGGCCACAAAGGATGCGTTGACGGGAGCGTATAACAGGGGCTACTTCGACAATTTCCTTAAGTCCCTGGTTGAAAACGATGCAGAAAAGGTGCTGCTTTTCTTGTCTTTGGACAAATACAAGGACGTGGTGGAAAACCACGGATATCTGGTGGCCGACGCCTTCCTCAAGAACACGGCCGAGATGCTCAAGAAAAAAATCCGGTCCGAAGACATGCTGGCGCGGTATGGCGGCGAGGAGTTCGTGGTGGTTTTGGACAACCCGAGCCTGGATTTGGGCAAAACAGTAGCCAGACGCATTATCTCCGGCATGAAGGACGTCATGCCCGATTACGCCAAAGCCTCTGTAGGTATCACGAAGATAATTCCGGGGATAACCTACCAGGCTGTCATGGTAAACGCCGATACCGCCCTGTACAGGGCGAAAAAGTCGGACGGTACAGCCCTGGTGGACCCGGATAACCCGCACGCCGAGCCTCTCCATTGGGAAGAAGAAACACAAACGTGATGGAATTTTAACGACAAGGTTGCTCAAGAATCATCCTTGACACCGTTCCGTTTAAAGTGACGGTTGAAAAAACGCCATATTTTATTTATTGCCGCTCCTGCGGCCCTTAAAAGTATTCACAAGATCCATCACACCTCGACAATATAATATATATAATCCGTAATCCACACCGTAAACGCAAGCTCAAAGAAGGAGGTAAATTTTCATGGAAAACAAGCAGACAGCGCTTGAAACCATCTTGTCGCGCAGGAGTATAAGGTCCTACACGGACCGAATGCTGAACGACGCCGTTTTCGAACACCTTCTGAAGGCGGCCATGGCCGCACCTTCAGCGCACAACCAACAACCCTGGGAGTTCGTCGTGATCGACGACAGAAAGCTGCTCGACGCAATCCCGGAATTTCACCCCTATTCCAAGATGCTAAGGCAAGCCCCGGCAGCCATAGTTGTATGCGCCCGGTCCAGTGGTTTGAAATCCTATGAGTTCTGGCCCCAGGATTGCGCAGCTGCAACGGAAAACATCCTTTTGGCCGCCACCGCCCTCGGACTGGGGTCCGTCTGGCTTGGTGTGTATCCAAAGGAACCGCTGATGAAAGGACTCCGAGCCCTGCTCGGGCTGCCCGATGATATCGTTCCCTTTTCGATAGTCTCGCTGGGATATCCGGCGGAAACGAAAAAACCTTCCGACAGGTATGACCCGGCAAGGGTCCACAAAAACGGCTGGTAAGCACGTCCTTAAGCCGGCGGCCCAGGCGGGGTAAAAATGCGAGGAGAAAAGGACGGGACTCCCCCGGCTGTTTCTGGAGGGGGAGTCCTCAAGGACAGTAATTTCCGGATAGTTCTCGGCGTGACTCTCATGTCCGTTTTGGGCATCGCCAGCGTCACGCCGGCTTTCCCCGACATCTCCCGGGAACTGGGACTTTCCGCCGCCCGCACGGCTTTGCTTGTATCGGTTTTTACGATCCCTGGCTTTTTTTTAACCCCTTTTTTGGGCATTCTCGCCGACAGATTCGGCAGGAAGAAGGTTTTGGTCCCCTGTCTCTTTCTCTTCGGCCTGGCCGGGGGAGCATGCGCTTTCGCATCGAATTTTACGATGCTTCTGGCACTCCGGTTCTTGCAGGGAACAGGAGCATCGGCACTAAATTCGCTGAACGCCACCCTTATTGGCGACTTCTTTTACGGAAAGGAACGTTCCGAGGCCATGGGCTACAACTCGAGTGTCATCGGGTTGGGGGCGGCGAGCTATCCGGCATTGGGAGGCATGTTGGCGACCTTTGGCTGGAGGTACCCCTTCGCCCTGGCCTTTTCGGGCGTTTTTGTGGGCCTGTGGGCCTTGTTCGGGCTCGAGGAAGTTTATAAGCCGCACAAACACGCAGGATGGGGCTTCGATACCGCCAGGCTTCGTTCAGCAGTATTTCAAAAGACGACACTGCTTCTTTTTTGCACCAGCGTTATTACCTTCGTCATTTTCTACGGAGCCTTCCTTACCTATCTACCTTTTTTCCTGTCGGGCAGGTACGGCGCGACACCCCTCCATGTAGGCCTGGTCTCTGCCGCAATGTCTGTTTCAAACGCGGTGACTGCATCCAGAACCCGATTTCTGGCCGAACGGTTTTCGGAGCGGTGCCGCCTGGTGACGGCCTTTTTTATATATGCCCTGGCCCTGATTTTGATCCTGCTCGCACCAGGCTGCTGCAGCACCGCGCTACCGGCCGTTTTCTTCGGCATCGCGCAGGGACTCAACATGCCCACATTGATGACTATGCTCGCCTCACTGGCTCCCGAGGAAAACCGCGCGGTCTTTTTGTCCCTCAACAGCATGTCGCTGAGGCTGGGGCAAACCCTGGGGCCAGTGCTAATGGGCGTCATTTACTCGATTTCCGGTATCGAGGCGGTCTTTTTGTCTGGAGCGGTCATTTCGCTGTCGATGGCGGTGGCGCTCTTTTTGCTGTTGGGCAAGGTGGACGTAGCCGCCTGAAATAAGACTATTCGGCTATCACCGCGACAAATACGAGCGGTTTTGTTCCGGTATTCATTAGCGAGTGCCGATGCCCGTCCAATGTGACCATAATGTCGCCCGGGCCTACCTCGTGACTCTTTTCGTCATCGGTAAAATCCCCACGCCCGGAAAGGACTATGTAGACCTCCTCGTCCCCCTTGTGTTCGTGTTCACCTACTGATGCGCCAGGATCAAGCTCTATCCTCGCCACCATCTTCAGCCGGCTGCCTGCAGGTTTTTCCTCCGGAGCCATGCATGAATAAAACATCGCTCCACCGTGACCGTTTTGGATGTGTTCCCTTCTTGTGCCTTTCATCTCCTGAAGTTTGAAAAACATGTCTGACCCTCCTGTGTTTTATGTTGTTCCACCCAGTCTTTTGAGACGGGACGGTTTCTTTTTTGCCCATTCCAGCAGTTTGTCCACATCCCAGGTGTTGACGATGCGTTCAGGCGGTATCCATGCCCTTTTAGCCAGGGATACCCCGAAGTGCATGTACTCCAACTGTTTCGTGGAGTGGGCATCGGTGCTGATGGCGAAAAATGCGCCGAGTTCGAGCGCTCTTGACGCCAGGGTATCGGGAAGGTCCAGGCGATAGGGGTTGGCGTTTATCTCCAGTATGGTGCCGGTCCGGACAGCCTCGGCCAATACCTTCTCCCAGTCGGGCGAAGCGCCTTCCCTTTCACCGATCAGCCTGCCCACAGGGTGCGCCAATATGTGCACATGGGGATCGGCAAGGGCCCTCAGATAGCGACGGGTTATCTTCTCCCTGTCCTGCCTGAGAGAAGAATGCACCGCCGCCACCACGAGGTCAAGTTCGCCCAGGACTTCCCCGGGGAGGTCCAGCGATCCGTCGGCCATTATTTCAGCCTCGATTCCCTTGAGGAGGCGAATACCATGGCACGAAGCGTTCCAGTGGTCTATGCGTCTTGACTGGTCGCGGATGCGCTCCGGGGAAAGTCCCCGAACCACTCCGAGGCCGCTGCTATGATCCGTCAAAAGAAGCCAGGAAAGACCCAACCCTTCGGCGGCTTCGGCCATCTGCTCCAGGGTACATGTGCCGTCGCTTTCATCGGTGTGGCACTGCAGGTCTCCGGCGATATCCTTGAGTTCCACCCAGGGAGGCAACCTGCCTTCAAGGGCCGCCTCGATCTCGCCCCTGTCCTCCCTCATTTCGGGAGGAATCCATGGCAGCCCCAGCTTCGCGTATACTTCCTCCTCGTCGGCGCACAGGATTTCCTCGCCTGTTGAAATACGTTTCAGGGCGTACTCGCTCAGGGAGAACCCGAGCTTTCTTGCCCTTTCCCTGAGGCGCACATTATGCTGCTGGTTGCCGGTGAAGTACTGGATGGCAGTGCCCCACCTCGTCTCATCCACAACCCTGAGGTCCGCCTGAATTCCGGTGCGAAGCCTTACACTGGCTTTTGTTTCCCCCCGAAGCAGCACCGATTCGACGTTTTGCATACAGCAGAAACGTTCCAGGACTTCCTCCGGAGCCCTGGACGCGCACAAAAAGTCGAGATCTCCTACTGTTTCTTTCATGCGCCGAAGCGACCCGCCGGCTTCGGCCCTTGTCCCGGGAAGGGCCCGAAGGGTCTTCAGTATGTCTCTTGAAAGATCCCAAGCTACAGCAAGCGGCGTCCGACCGGAGCTTTTTCTCGCCCTGAGGGTCCCGATTCCTGCAAGGATCTTTGCCTCCGTCTTCGCTCCAAACCCATCGAGGGTTTTGAGCCTGCCGGTTCTGGCCGCCTCTTCGAGTCCGTCCAGGTCCCTTATCCCCAATTTCTCCCATATGGCCCTTACCCGCTTAGGACCAAGATCGGGCACCTCCAGCATGTCGAGCAGCCCCGAGGGGACCTTTTCGGCAAGTTCTTCGTAATAGCCCAGGCGACCGGTCTGGACAAGCTCGGTGATTTTCTCTGAAATCGCTTTTCCAACTCCCTCGATGGAGCCCAGGGATCCTTCCTCGGCCATGGCTGAAAGGTCGCGCCCCAGAGATCGTATATTTTCGGCCACCCGCCTGTAGGCGTTTATCTTGAAACTGTTTTCGCCGAGTATCTCGAGCATGTCGGCAATCTCTTCGAAAAGGCCGGCTATTTCGGCGTTGTCCATGCCCTTTTCCACAGTTCTCTCCCCCTTTTTGGGAGAATTTCCTTTTTCAGTATCCTTCAAATCCCGAAAAGAGAAAAGACCTCGCGCCCGCCCGCTTCCCAGCAAGGCTATGCTATTATGTGGAAAACCCTCGATGAACGACAAAAAAGGGGGATCCCAGTGAGAAAAAAACTCGTTTTTTTCCTTTTGCTGCTTGCGGCCTTTTTCGCGACGCCCGCTTTTTGCTCGCCGGCCGGTTTTGACGTCGAATCCATCCGGGGGCCTCGAATAAAGGAACTGTACATGGTAATACACCGCGACCCCGACTCGCAGATTCTGGCGCTGGAGCGGGGCAAGCTCGACGTGTTGGGCGATATCACCCGCCCCGTCGACGTCAAGCGGCTGGCCGGAAACGACGAAATAGACCTGTCCGTCGCGCAGGGTTTCCATATCTTTTTCATGGGTTTTAACCTCAGGAAAGAACCATGGAACAGCCTGGCTCTCAGAAAAGCCGTCGCCCATGCCATCCCCAGGCAACAGATAGTGCGGGACCTTTTTTCGGGGTACAGCACTCCCATATCCGCCTTTCTGCCGCCGGCATCACCCTACTTTGAACCCGATGTCCCTTCCTACCCCTATGACCCGGACCTGGCCCGAAGCATTCTCGAGGAAGCGGGCTGGAAATGGGATTCCACTGGACGCCTGGTACCGCCGGGTTCCGACAGGCCCCTTGTCTCTTTCAGGATCCTGGGTCCAACCGCCCAGGCGGCACCGACGACCATGGAGATCGCCCGCAGAATAGCCGATGCCCTCGGCAAGATCGGCCTTAGCGTAGAACTGGAACCCCTGGATTTTTCAGTCATGATACGCCGACTGGACGTTCACGATTTCGACCTTTTCGTCATGGCCTGGAGTCTGAGCAGGGACCCGGACAACCTGTTCGCCTTCTTCCACTCTTCCATGGACGTAGAGGGCGGCTACAACATCCAGGGACTGCATGATCCCGAAGTGGACGAAGTAACGGAAAGGCTCCGCTGGGCACCCGACAAGAAAACCGCGGAGGAGGCCGCCGCGAAGGCTCAGCGCCTTCTTTCGGAGAAACTCCCCTGGATCCCCATTTATTCGCGGTACATGATCACCGCCGTGAGAAAGGACTGGAAAGGGTTGGTCTCTTCCGAGGTAACCACCACGGACAACCTGTGGACGCTCCTTTCGATGGAACCCGTTTCCGGGAAGATGCGCCCCGTGTTCTGGGCTCTTTCTGACGAACCCAGATCGCTTAACCCCTTAAGCTCCAGTTCGGCCTACGACTGGCAGGTACTGGGGCTGATATACGACGGGCTGATCGCCGTGGATCCTTACACGCTGGAGGACGTACCCTGGCTCGCCACCGACTGGAAGATAGAAACCGTTGAAAGCCAAGGAGGGCCCAAGACGCGCCTTGTCTTCACGCTCAGAAAGAACGTCAAGTGGCACGACGGAAGGCCCTTCACCGCCGAGGACGTCCGAAGCACGCTGCTTTTTTTGAAAGAAAACAACATTCCACGCTACTACGATTCGGTACGGGACATAGAGTCGGTGGAAAGGCCGGACGATTTTACGGTCATGGTAACCATGGGAAAAACGAGTTACTGGTACCTTCACAACATTGGCGGGACACCCATTTTACCCGCCCACATACTGGAACTTGCAGAAGACTGGAAGAGCTGGCAGCCCATGCGGACCCCACACCCCGAAAGGCAGGGACTTACGATGCTCGTTGGAACGGGACCTTTTGTCTTCAGTGAATATCGGCCCGGCGAGTACGTAAAACTCACGCGAAATGAAGGATTCTGGAAGCTCCCGGAGGACCTGCGGTGAGGTCCTACTGGCTTAAGCGCGTCCTCGGCGCTCTCATCGTCCTTTTGGTAGTCCTGTTTCTAAATTTCTTCCTCTTCCGGTTGATGCCCGGGGACGTGGTCAGCACGATTATCGACCCGCGCTTCTCGCCGGAGGCAAAGGCTGAGCTTCGCAAGCAGTTCGGCCTGGATTCTCCTCTTTACGAACAATTTTTCCGTTATGCCAAGGCCATGGTCACTTTCGATTTCGGCCTTTCCTTTCTCTCCCAAAGGCCTGTCTGGGAAGAGCTGCGTTCGCGACTTCCCAATACGGTTTTTCTCCTCGGGTCGGCCTTTTTGCTCTCGGCAATACTGGGTACCTGGCTGGGCATCCATGCGGCGAGGCGCAGGGGGAGTTTTCTTGAAAAAATTGTCCTCTTGGCGGGGTCCGTCTCCTTTTCCTTTCCATCCTTTTTCGTCCAGCTCGTTCTGCTTCTGGCTTTCGGTTGGGCTTTGCCGCTTTTTCCGCTGCGGGGGAGCGTTTCCATACCACCTCCAGAAGGGTTTGCGGCGGCTTTTTTCGACTATTTATGGCATATGACCTTGCCGGTTTTTTCCCTGGTGCTTTTGGGTTTCGGCTCCTGGGCCATTTACGTCAGAAACCTCATGGTGAGGACCCTGGGGTCCGATTACATTCTCCTTGCCCGAGCCAAGGGGCTGCCTGAAAGGCGCGTTCTCTGGGGACACGCCTTTCGCACTACCCTGCCACCTATCGTTACGATTTTTCTTTTGGCCCTGCCGGGCGTTATTTCCGGCGCGGTAATAACGGAAAGGGTCTTTTCGCTCCACGGTGTGGGCACCTTTTTGCTTGAAGCCATCCTCGGGCACGATTACCCGGCCGCCGGGGCGGCTTTCTTCCTGCTTGCTCTGGTTTCCATATTTTGCAACCTTGCCGCCGACGTCATTTACGGCCTCGTCGACCCACGCATCCGGGTGGGAAGGAGCATGGAAGAATGACGCTTTTGAGGCGCTGGAGCATTTGGGCCCTTTTAGCCGTAACGCTTTTGGGAACCCTTGGGCCCGGGGTCTTTACCGGCGATCCCGAGGCGCAGGTTGCCGCACCTTTCTCCAGGCCCGCCTGGACTCCGGGTGGAGGCTCTCCACCCCTTACCGCTTTTTTGACAACGGAAAAACCGGCGGCTCTGGTCTCCTGGAGGTGGGAACCGCCTCCAAACGTTACAATCTCCGGCTTCCTCCGCTACGCCGGACAACTCGAGAGGGCCGAGATACTCTGGAGCACTCCCGGCGGAAAAACCTTCGTCCTCGCCTCGTCGAAAGACACCGACACGCTTCGGGTAGATATCGACGGGCGTGACATGTCTTTCAAACGATCGCTGGGCCTTTCCCCTTTCGATGATGCGGCAAAGGCCCTTTTCCCGGAAAAAGGGACGTACACAATCGCCGCACGTCCCACAGACGGTATAAAGGAAGCAAGGGTAACCCTGGATATCCCGGGCAAAAAATGGGGCCTTTTGGGAACGGACCAGAGAGGGCGCGACGTGTTCCACCTTTTCCTTTTGGGGATTCGCGTGTCGCTTCTGGTGGGCATCACAGCGACGCTTCTTGCCGCAGTCATAGGGCTGGGTGTCGGTCTTTCGGCCGGATACGCGGGGGGACTGTTCGATGCCTTGGTGATGCGCGTGGTGGACATCCTGCTTTCCATACCCACGTTGCCCATTTTGATGGTCCTCGCCGGCCTGTGGGGCAAGGGGCTCTGGCAGCTTGTCTTCATACTGGGGATTTTCTCCTGGATGGGAACGGCCAGGACGGTCAGGGCACTGACGCTGTCGCTTAGGGAGACATGCTACGTGGAAAACCTGAGGTCACTGGGAGCCCCTACATTTTACATCCTCAGGCGTCACCTTCTGCCCGAGGCTTTTCCGCTTCTCATGGCCAACGTCGCCCTGGGCGTGCCCGCCGCGATCCTGGCGGAGGCCGGACTTTCCTTTTTGGGCCTCTCCGACCCCCGGATAATATCCTGGGGGCGCATGCTGCAGGAAGCCCACGGTTTCGGCGCTTTCAGCACCGGGGCCTGGTGGCTCATCCTTCCGCCGGGAATCGGGATCGCCCTCATCTGCCTGATTTTTTTGGACATAGGCAGGACCCTCGAGGAAATGTCGGACCCCCGACTCAAAAAGGAGATGGCTCGATGATCCGCGTGCAATCGCTGTCGGTAGACTACAGAACCCACGAGGGATACGTCGCCGCCTTGAAGGGCCTTTCCCTCGACATCCCCAAAAAAGAGGTAACCGCCATAGTGGGCGAATCCGGCAGCGGCAAAAGCACCCTGCTCTACTCGGTACTGCGTCTCCTGCCCCCGGGAACTAAGGTCAAGGGAAGTATAATTGCCGAGGCAAGCGACGTCCTGGCGATGGATTACGAGAAGCTAAACCGTTTCCGCTGGAACAGGTGCGCCCTGATCCTCCAGGGAGCCATGAGCTCTTTCACCCCCGTTTTGTCTATAGGAAGCCAGATCGCCGAAACAATCATCCACCACCGGGGGCTTTCTTCCCGGGAGGCACTTTTGAAGACGTCGGAACTTCTCGAGCGCGTAGGCTTGCCCGCGGCCTTTGTGAGTCGCTATCCGCACGAGCTTTCGGGCGGCCAGAAGCAACGCGCCGCCATCGCCATGGCGATTTCCTGCGATCCCGATTTTCTTCTGGCCGACGAACCCACCACAGCCCTCGACGTCATCACCCAGGCCGAGATCACGGTTCTTTTGGCGGAGCTGGTAGCCGAAAAGGGTATGGGGCTTTGCATGGTCACTCACGACCTGCCTCTGGCCCTTTCCCTCTGCCACAACCTGGCGGTGATGAAAGAGGGCGAAATCGTCGAAGCCGGACGTCCCGAGATTATTCTGGAAAAGCCCCGACATCCCCACACGGTTGAACTCGTCGAATCAATCCGCAAACTGGAAGAAGGGAGCATCGCAAAATGAATACACCGGTGATGTCCCTTCAAAAAGTCGTCGTGAGTTTTTTTTCGCACGGGAAAAGAGTGGAAGCCTTGAGAGGCATAAGCCTGGATGTCGCTTCCGGCGAGTGCCTTGCCCTCATCGGCGAATCCGGAAGCGGGAAAACGACGGCACTCCGTGCGGGGCTCGCCCTTTTGCCCCTTTCAGGCGGCCGGGCCACCCTCTTCGGGGAAGACCTCCGTCAGGTTTCCAAAGGACGTCGCGTTGAACTGAGGAGGCGCTGCGGCTACATTCCGCAAGACCCCTTCGGCTGTCTCCCGCCGACTGTGACAGCCCTCGAAGCGGTAGCCGAGCCCGCGCTTCTTCAGAGTTCAAGGAACTGCAAAAGGGAAGTTTTCGAAAAGTCGATGGCCCTCCTTGCGGAATGCGGCCTGGGTGAAAAGCGCATAGTCGAATCGAAGGTGAGCACATCCCTGTCCGGGGGGCAAAGACAGCGTGTCTCCATCGCAAGGGCCCTCGCGGCCGATCCTGCGCTCATTCTGGCCGACGAGCCTACGAGCATGCAGGACGCATCCAACAGGGGAAAGATCCTGGAAATTCTTCTGAGGCGGGTCAATCGGGGCGCGGCCATGGTACTTACCACCCACGACCTGTACCTGGCCGCAGCGGCGGCAAACCGCGGTATCGTGCTCTATCACGGTCATATAGTCGAGAGGGGACCGACAAAAGCCCTTCTCGCGGAAGGGCTGCATCCTTACACGAGAGCCCTTGCACAGGCTCTTCCCCGGCTCGGCAAAAAAGCCGCACGTCCGCCGGTAGCGGAAAAGACCGAGGATTTCGGCCCCCTGGCCTGCCCCTTCGCACCACGTTGTCCCGAAAGGTTCGAGCGCTGCAGGCAGGCTCCTCCACTTGTCAACCTTTCCCCGGGCAGGGACGCAGCCTGCTGGAGGTTGTAAAAGCCTAGGACAGGTCTTCGGAAAAACGGATCATTTCCGAGAATGAAGCCGCCAGGCTCGGGTCAAACTGGGACCCGGCCTGGAATTCCAGCTCCTCTAGCGCGTCCTTTGGCTTGAGAGGTTTCCTGAAGACCCTGTATCCCGTCATGGCGTCAAAAGCATCGATTATCGAGTAAACACGGGAAAGAAAGGGTATATCCTCGCCCGACAGCCCCACCGGGTATCCTGTTCCGTCGTATCGTTCGTGATGGTGCAGGATTTCATCGGCGATATCCGCCAGGGGGTTCAGGTTCCGGGCTATTTGATACCCCAGCTCTGCATGGCACCGTACGATGCGCCACTCAGATTCGTCGAGGGGACCGGGCCGGCTGAGGAGTTCCCTGGGCACTGCAACGTTCCCAATGTCATGGTAGCGAGCGAGCAGTTCCAGTCTTTTCGTTTCCCGCGGGTCAAGCCCGAGGTGAATGGCGAACCTGTCGGCCAGCTCCAGGACGCGCGTTACATGGGAATTTCTCCCTGGATCCTCGTCCAGCCGCCTTTCTATCGCCTTGAAGAGCACCTCGCTGCCTGCCGTCCTGGAAAGCAGCTTGTCCCTGTACATTTCCTCCTCGGCCTTTTTCCTTATATCTGCCAGGCTCTGGCGGACGTCTTCCTTGACGGCCATCCCCACGGAAACGCTCAAGGGCACGGCGAAACCGTCGGGATCTTTCCTTAGAGCGCGTCTCAGCCTGTCGCGGACGACTTTCACGAAACCGGGGGCGCTATTTGGCATTATCAACAAGAACTCGTCCCCGCCCCACCTGCCGTAAATGTCGGTTTCCCTGCAACTTTCCCTCAAAAGCTCTGCGGTGCGCCTGATCTGGCGGTTGCCCTCCAGGTGCCCAAAGGCGTCGTTTATGAGCTTGAGGTTGTCCACGTCCAGCATGATAATCCCCAGTGGGAGGAAATCGGACCTGTCCAGGCGGTCCAGCTCCCTTTCCAGGTAAGCCTGATTGTAGAGCCCGGTCAGGCTGTCACGAAGGCCCAGGTACAAGATTTTTCTTTCTGCTTCCTTGCGTTCGCTTATGTCCTGGTACATGCCGTAAACGAGAAACTGTTCTTCCACCTTGAATGGAAGGCCCATGATCTCCACGTCGATCCACGTTCCGTCCTTGCGGCGACGTTTTCTTTCCAGGCCCGAAACGGTCCCGTGATGAACCTTGCG
>JAHDOX010000037.1 GCA_018434645.1 Synergistales bacterium
CTTTTAGTATTTATATCCTTACTTTTCAGAGGTTAAGGTTACAAACACAAACCCATATGGTTCCTCAAAGGAGATACATACCCCAAAAAGGCAGGGACGCCTTTGTTTTTCATCATGACTTAAAGGATCGTATTATGTATCCAACAGCTTTTCGGCGCTTCTTTATTCTCTTCCATCCTAATTTTCGTCTTCCATGTCCAGTTCCAGTATCTCCTCTTCCAGGTCGAGGCCAGTTTCTTCTTCACGCAAGTCGGCTTCTTCTTCCTCTGTTTCGGGAGAAAGAATCAGACCTATTCCTTCGGCTACCTTCTTTTTGATCTCCTGTGATACCTCCTCCATGAGTTCGGGATGTTCCTTAAGGTAGGAGGCCACATTTTCTTTCCCCTGACCGAGCGTTTCGCCCTTGTAGGCCAGCCACGACCCTTTGCGCACGATAACGTTATGATCGATAGCCATATCGAGCACGGACATCTCCTCCGGAACGCCCTTGCCGTAAATCAACGTTGCGTGAGCCGTCCTGAAGGGGGGGGCCTGTTTGTTTTTCACTACCTTGATCCAGAGTTCGTGACCCAGGTTCTCATCGCCTCTGGTGACGCTCTTCCCTCGTTTGACCTCCACACGGACGGAACTGTAGAACTTGAGCGCTCTGCCGCCTGTTGTCGTTTCCTGCGGGCCGCCGTAACCCATGGTAGATATTTTTGCTCTAAGCTGATTTATAAAGATGACGATGCATTTGCTTTTCGAAATCGAAGATGTAAGCCTTCTGAGCGCATAGGACATCAGCCTGGCCTGCAGTCCTACCTGGCTGTCTCCTATTTTCCCGTCTATCTCGGCCTGGGGGGTGAGCGCGGCTACGGAATCCACCACTATGACGTCGACGGCGCTGCTTCTGACCAGGGTTTCCAGAATATAAAGAGCCTGTTCGCCGCTGTCGGGTTGCGCAACGTAAAGGGAATCGATCTTCACGCCCATCGAATGAGCCAGTCTTGGATCAAGAGCGTGCTCCGCGTCGATAAAGGCCGCTACGCCGCCGCTTTTCTGGGCTTCTGCGATAGCATGAAGGGCCAGTGTCGTTTTGCCGCTTCCCTCAGGTCCGAAAATCTCGACTATTCGGCCTCTTGGATACCCCCCTATGCCAAGGGCTATGTCCAGGGGCAGCACCCCGCTCGAAATGACGTCAACGGCCTGTCTTGTTTCCTCACCAAGACGCATGATGGCCCCATCGCCAAATTTGCTTTTTATATCCGCCATCGCCTGCTCCAGCACGTCTTCACGCGTCAGGTTTTTCCGTTTTGCCATTATTAGACCACCTCCGTGGGATTGAGCAAATATCGGGCCAGCGGCGTATAAACAGGACCTTCAGGGTAGAGGTCGCTCCGCATGACCGTTATATACCTTACAGTCCATTCACCCTGTACAACTCTTTCGTCGTTGAACTCCTTCATCAGTTGGACAGGTAGTTCGGAAGGAGCCTTAATTCTCGCAATTGTCACATGAGGATGAAAGGGACGTCTTTCCTTCTGCAGTCCGACAGCTTCCCCTGCCTTGTCGACGTAGTCGGCGATCCGGCGGAGCTGGTCGTCTTCGCCCCCTACCCCGACCCACAATACGCTGGGCTGCCTCCATCCCGGAAATGCCCCTACGCCCGAGAGTTCAAGATCGAAGGGAGCTATTTTCGTAGAGCCCAATACCTGTTCGAGAGCAGCCTGAAGCTTTATAAGCCTTGTCGGCTCCATCTCCCCGCAAAACTTCAAGGTGATATGCAAGGCCTTTTCATCTACCCATCGGATACGCGGGGCCAGTGTGCCTAGCCGGGCCAGCCATTTGCCCAGCGTTTTTTTTACACCCGGATCTATTTCCACGCAAATGAAGCAACGCACCTTCTCACTCATACGTCAGGTCCCCCTCAACTCCCTCCAGAGCTTCTCGAGTCCGAAAGCCACGGTCCATCGTCTTACGCCGGCCCTGTCACCATGAAACTTTCTTGTCCACGTGCTTAATCCTTCAGGCGAGCACAAGGCAAAACACACGGTACCCACAGGTTTGCCGGGTCGAGCCCCTCCAGGGCCTGCGATACCCGTAACGGCAAGACTGAAAGGGACCTTGAAGATCCGAAGAGCTCCTTCAGCCATTTCCCGGGCGCATTCTTCACTGACCGCACCATGTTCTTCCAGGGTCGCAGGCGATACCCCGAGCAGTGATATCTTTGCCTCGTTTCCGTAGCAAACGGCGCTTCCGGCAAAAACTTCTGAAACGCCCGGTATTTCCGTAAGGGCAGCCCCTACGAGACCGCCGGAACAAGATTCGGCCAGGCCGATTCTCGTTTTCCTTTTTAGGGCTTCCATAAAAACCGCCTCTGCGAGCGAGTCGGCTCCTTCCGGAAGGATATCCTCCGGAAGGAGATCTTTGACCTTCCTCAAAGCCTCTTCGACGGCCTCCGGGAAACCAAAAAAAGAAAGGGCAACACAATTGGGCGACGGAAGGATAGAGACAGAAAGAGTCTCATCTTCAAGGACGGGTTCAATTTTGGTTTTCAACCTGCTCTCGGGCCACCCGACAACCCTGATAACGCGCTGTAGTTTACCGCTTGGTGTCAGATCTGATAACAATTCCCTTTCTGCCAGTGATTGAAATTCCCATGGTACGCCGGGAAAAGCGTACAGCCTTGTCCCTTTCTTTTCGGCACGTATACCCAGAGCGGACCCCTGAGGGTTGTAAAGGGCTTCCGCACAGGCCGGCACCATGGCTTGCTTTTTGGCCGATTCCTGGAGCACGATCTTAATGTCGCCTTCGTACCTGGAAAGGATGCGCTCGTAATGGTCGTCGCGCCTGACGAGGGGGCTTTCGAGCAAACGGGAAAGCGCCTCCCGAGTCCTGTCGTCGTGGGTCGGGCCGAGGCCTCCGGAGATGACGATGATATCCGTCTTGCCCAGCCATGAACCCAATATTTGCGACAAAACTTCTTCCGAATCGGGAACTATCTGAATGGAAAGCACTTTCCAACCGAGAGAAGTCAATCGCGTCGCCAGCCAGGCACAGTTTGCCTCTTTACCGGTCCCGGAAAGCAACTCGTCCCCTACTGCAATAAGGACAGCATCATTTGCCAATTTTTTCACCTGCTTTGAGTTCTAAAAAAAGCGCTCATAAAGTGTCGCCAGCCCCCCGGCCAAAAAAAGCCACTGTACGGCCCGCACTATGACATTTGCATAAAGACCCGCCACGACGTCGTCAGCCATAATCCCGACTCCTGCGGGAAGTTTTTCTGCCACGTTTACGGGGAAAGGCTTTATGATGTCGAAAACCCTGAACAAAAACAGTGCAGGAAGGCCAAGGCCCGGCGAAAGCCCTGCTACGGCTACCCAGGTCCCTACAACTTCATCGACAACTACCTCAGAGGGGTCTTCCCTGTTTTGGTGATCTGCGTACCTGCCGGAAACAAAAACCCCGAAAACAAACACCGCCCCTACAACCCAAAGAGGCAAAGGCTTTACGACGTATACCAAAAACGCGACGGCCGATGCCAATGTCCCGGGCATGTTGGTGAGAAACCCGAGGCCGAAACAAGTGCTGAAATGTCGATAAAGGGCTTCAGGACTCATGGCGGACAACCTTCCCCTCAAGGTCGTGTTCATAGCTTTCGGTGATTTCCACTTCAACGAAAGTGCCGGGCTTGACGCCTTTGCCGTTTTTGATCTCGACTATGCCGTCGACTTCAGGGGCATCTCTGAATGAACGCCCCCAAACTGCGTCAGACGATTTCCCGTCTGTTCCTTCCACCAGCACACGCAAGCGCCTTCCTGTGAAGCGACGCTGCCGTTTCCAGGAGATCCCTTCCTGGACCTCCAGTAATTCAACTGCTCTTTCCTGTCTCTTTTCCTCTGGAACGGAAGGCGAAAGAAGTGCCGCCGCAGTTCCTTCTTCTTCAGAGTAGGGGAACACGCCCACACGGTCGAGTTCAAAGTCCTCAAGGAAATCGATCAACTTGAGGAACTGTTTGTCAGTCTCGCCGGGGAAACCAGTCATGAGGGTGGTCCTGAGGGCAAAATCGGCATCGGCCGAACGGGCCCACTCAAAGGGTTTTTTTACGTCTTGTTCAAGGACTTGCCCCCTGTTCATGGCCTTTAGTATTTCGCCATCGACGTGCTGAATGGGTATATCCATGTAGTTTTGGATGACCGGACTCGACACTATGATCTCAACAAGTCTTTTTGTCACCCTCGCCGGGTGAAGGTATAAAAGCCTGATCCACAGGTCACGGCCCTGGAGCTCTTCTTCAAGACGGAGCAATAGATCCGGTAACAGGGACTTGCCGCACTTGTCCATGCCATAGGCAGTCAGGTCCTGTCCGACCAGACAGATTTCCCTGGCTCCCGATTCCGCCAGTCTTCGGGCATCCTCGAGTATTTCGGTCTCGCTTCGGCTTTTCAGCCCCCCCCTGATGAGCGGAATCGTGCAGTAACTGCACCTGTTGTCGCATCCCTCGGAGATCTTCAGGTACCTTGACCAGGGGGAATAGCCCGGCAGAAGGGCGCGAGGCACTTTGCGCGGGATCCCGCCAAGTGCCTCGACCACCTTTTCGGGCTCGTCGGCCCCGGCCCAGAAATCAACGACAGGAAGCTCCCTTTCAAGCACTCTCCCATACCGGTTCACGAGACAACCTATCACGCCGATCTTGCGGATTTTTTCGGTTTTCTTGAGATATTCCAGGTCAAATATCGCGTCCAGGCTCTCCTCCACTGCAGGAACTATAAAACCGCAAGTGTTCACCAAAGCGACCTCTGCCTGCCCGACGTCTTCGACCAACTCGTGACCGGCGCCTTCAAGCATTCCTGCGAGCCTTTCACTGTCTACCTGGTTTTTCGCACACCCAAGGGTAAGAAGATATATTCTCATAAAAATCTACAACCTGTTTCTTGAGCCGTCAGGTAGGTATTCGATGGTAAGGACCTCTCCGCTCCCACCGATACGCCCGAGGTCCCTGCCGTCCCATGAGTGCCTCACCGCTCCGGCATTGCCATACCTTACCCTTGTGGGAGCATCGACGATCACTTCGTGCGTGTCCCCGTTTCGGAGAGTCCCCTGGTAAAGAATTTCGTCGTTTTTCGTCACCCTTATCCAGCAGGCACCAGATGCTCTGATGACGAGTTTCCTTTCGGGAACAGCATCCTCTTTAAGTTCGGCCTGCAGCTTCTCGCCGCCGGGGAGCCATGTCAGGGCTTCATCGGAAGAGGCAGCGGTCTTCCTTTCGTCTTTTGGAACAACGGCCGGGATTCCATCCGCTCCTGTTTCTACAGCTACTTCCGCCTCTTCCCCTGCCAGAGGCGTCTGTATCTTTTCTTCCACAGGAAGGCCTTTGGCGACATCCTCTTCGGAGGCCTGATCACCAGATGAGGCTGCAGGGATTTCCGCCGAGTTTTTTGCAAGCGTGCTTTCTCTTTTGGCCAGCAACTCATCCCTTTGCTGCCAGAAGATAAATATGGACACACCTATGACCACAAGCAGGCTGGCCCAAAGCCACCAACGAGATGTTTTCTGAAAACCTTTCTGAGGAGGCATATAATTCACCAACGTCTCGGTCTGCATTTTATCTGTGTCTGCTTGCAAAAGATTCTCGAATTCCTCGAAAAGATCCTCCGCTCCCATGTAAGACAAGTAGTTTCTTACAAAACCCTTCGCATACACCAGGCCGGGAAGCCTTTCAAGACGGCCCTCCTCTATCGCTTCCAGGAATCTCCTGTGGATTTTGGTGGCATCGGATATTTCGTCCAGCGTCAGCCCGGTAGTCTCGCGCCGTTTTTTGACCTGCTCGCAAAGTTCCTCAAGGTTTTTTTGCCTGTCTTTCAACTGCGAATCGCCTCCAATGCACGCCTTCGCAATGCCCTCACCATATCGGCGGGGTCCTTCGCACCGAAGATGGCGCTTCCGGCAACAATCACGTCACACCCGGCAAGAACGGCTCTTTCGACCGTTTCAAGACCGAGTCCGCCGTCTATCTCGATGAGATAGGAAAGCCCCCGGGCCTCCCTCCACCTGAAAAGCGATTCGACTTTTTCTAGCGTTTCCGGTATGAACGCCTGGCCGCCGAATCCCGGGTTTACGGACATTACAAGCACGATGTCCACCATGTGGAGTACGGGTTTCAGCCACTCCGTCGGCGTACC
>JAHDOX010000114.1 GCA_018434645.1 Synergistales bacterium
ACGAGTCCAAATTGTCGGGGGACGTGCTTTCCCTGGCCCTGGATCGACTCTGGGACATGCCGCTCATGTTCCAGCTTTTCGGTGACGAACTGGTGTACTGCAGACCCAGGGATGTCAAGGTCGCAGAGTATTTCCGATCCATCGGCATTCCCGTAAAGGAAGAACTGCTTTCTCCTCGTGTGGAAGGGGAATATTTCAGGGGAATCGTGTACGGGCCGCCCCCGGAGATTGAAAAAGCCAAACGCGCCCTCGAAAAGGTTCTCGAAGGGCTTGCCACGATCACCATGGCCGGGGAGTCTTTCCTGGATATTTTGCCGCCGGGCGTCTCGAAAGGTTCGGCCCTGGACTGGTACCTCGGCAGCCTGAACCACCGGCCGCAGGTGGTGGTTGCCGTGGGTGACCACCTGAACGACTGCGACCTTCTCGATCGGGCCGACATAGCCGTATCGATGGAAGACGCGCCCCCAATGTTGCAGCAGAAGGCCGATATCATCCTGCCTCCGGCTTCGGAGGGAGGTTTCAGGAAGCTGCCGGAATACCTTCTTGACCAGGGTTTCGTCCGGGATCTGATGTTTTCCGCACAAGCTCCCAGAAAGGGAAGAGGGCTGGTTCCGGTTGAAAAAAAGAAAGAAGGCCTTTGTTGATGGGAAAACTGGTAAATCTTTATCGGAGGTGTGAAAAAATGGCAAAAATCGAAAATTGGGACGTAGTCGAGGCGGTGATCCCACAAGATTGCAACGTCATTGTCGGGCAAAGCCACTTCATAAAGACGGTGGAGGACCTTTACGAAGCCCTCGCAACGGCGTCGCCTTCGCTTGAGTTCGGGGTAGCCTTTTGTGAGGCTTCCGGCGTTTGTCTGATCAGAAAGGAAGGTAATTCGAAAGACCTCATAGATGCTGCTGTTGAGACCGCAAAAAGGATAGCGGCAGGTCATGTCTTTGTTATATTGCTGAGAAACGGCTACCCGATAAATGTCATGGACAGGATAAAGTCCGTGCAAGAGGTCTGTCGTATCTTTGCCGCAACGGCAAATCCCTTGCAGGTAATAGTGGCAGAAACCTCGCAGGGACGAGGCGTGGCGGGCGTTGTCGACGGTTTTACCCCCAAGGGCGTGGAAACAGAAAAAGACGTCGAAGACAGAAAACGCCTTCTCAGAGATATCATCGGCTACAAGCGCTAGCAAAGTTTCGAGCAAGCTTGATAAAAAGGGGCGGAGTCATATTTGGCACCGCCCTTTCATTATACCGAGGACGGTAATGGCTCCGGATGCAAAAAGACCTGCGAACAACGGTTCCACGATGGTCCCGGTCAGGGGGCTGAGGACGGTAACGGCAAGCCCTGTAAGGCTTGCGGCGAAAGCCCACCCTGAAGAAAGCCTGGAAGGAAGCATTATCCCGATGACAAGCGGGAAAAACATCCCGGCTCCCCTGAGTCCCATGCTGAGGTAGCTCCATTCAAGAATCAGGGAGTCCATGCCGAGCAAGGTTGTCAGTGCCGCCAGAAAGACCGTGAAAGTCACAGCCGTACGGCTTGCAAAAAGAAGTTGCCTTTTGCCGCAGGCTGATTTCTTGCAGGGGACATAGCAGTCATAGACGAGATTTGTGGCGATCCCCAGAGAAAGGCCCGCCGCGGTGCCGATGACGGTAACCAGGATTCCGCCCCAAAGCACGCCTCCCAAAGCGGGATTGAAGTTGTTTTCTATGAAATACGACAAGGCCTCGGAGGACTTTATCTGTACTCCGGAATGGCGAAGTCCGAGTCCTATCAAAACCCCCAGAAGGCCTAGAGGCGGCATCAACACCGCGGAAACGAGAGCGCCCTTTCGGGCCGTCTCCGGACTCGACGCAGAAAAGACGGCCTGTATGTAGATTTGTGTACACAATATGCCTATGACGAGGGAGACGCCGGCATTCAGGCCTTTGGCCAAGCCGTTGCCGAAGAGACTGAAAAAAGGATATGAAGGAAGGTCGGCGAAAAGGGCCGAGGGAGTATGTCCGTTTTTCAGGGTTGCGAGGCCGCAGACTGCCAGGACACCGTAAAGGAAAAATATCTTTAACACACCAAGCGAACTGTAGCCTTTAAGCCCGCCGCTGAATAGAAAGGCCAGAACGAAAAAAGAAAAAACAAGTGGCGTGATCCAGGCCGGGCCGGGCAAAAAACGCCCCAAAAGCGCCCCGCCCGCCAAAAACTGGGCGACTACGGACAAGAACGTTCCGATAGTGGATGCCCACATCGCCGTCAAGCCGGTACGGCGGCCGTATGCCTTTGTCAAAAAACCCGGAATCGTTTCCACCCCGGCGGACCGCAGGGGCACGGCAAACCAAAGCCCCAGCACCAGACATCCGATGCCGCCGCCAAGGGTGAACCACCATGCGGCCAGTCCCCATTCGTAAGCCATTTGGACCGTCCCGACAGTGGACGCGCCGCCTACGAGAGCACCTAAAAGCACACCGGAAACAGAGACTACAGAGGCCTTCCTGCCTGCCAATGAGTAGTCCCTGTCGCTGGAAACATAGCGGCCCAGGTGTAAACCGAGAATGACGAAAAATGCTACCACAATGGAAGCAAAAAGAAGAAAAAGTCCCATGGGAACCCCCCCGGTAACGATGTAGACTGTACCATATACATTCGAGGCTGTGATTCCTTGCCCCTTTGAGGGCAGGTTTTGCGGTTTTTGATTTCAAAAATTGCTCGACACCGGGTGGTGATGCCTGTTACAATGTGCTTGAACGATGGAAACAGGTAAACAGGACCTTGAGAGAGAATAAAAAAGGCAGGGTTGGGAATGCCAAGAGAAAAAGGTCAAAAATACCAGTGCATTGAATGCGGTTTCATCGCGTCGACCTGGTCCGGGAAATGTCCCTCTTGTGGCAGCTGGGGAAGCCTCGATGGGGTAAACGACGAAAAACGAACGGGCGGGGGGTGGACGGATATCATCTCCGCTCCCGTTGCCGTCGACGGCGTAAAAGCCCCTGAACGTCTTCCGTCGGGCCTGAACGAGCTGGACCGGGTGCTTGGCGGCGGGTGGGTTGAATCTTCGGTGGTCCTGATCGCCGGCGAACCGGGAATAGGCAAGTCTACATTGCTTCTGCAGGCCTGCGGACGCATGGCGGTCGCAGGCAACAGGGTGCTTTACATCTCCGGGGAGGAATCCCTGTCCCAGGTGGCCTTGAGGGCCCGGAGACTGGGCGCCGTAAGTGCTAACCTGATGATAGCAGCGGGCACTGTAGTGGACGATTTGCTTTCGGACGAGGCGGCCCAAACCGACCTCGTCGTCCTTGACAGTGTACAGGCTTTCAGCGCTAAGGATCTGCCTGGATATCCCGGAACGCCTTCGCAGGTGCGGGCCGTTGCCCTCAGGGCCGTGGATCTGGCCAAAGGCGGGAATGTGCCTGTGGTGCTGGTGGGGCATATCAACAAGGAAGGGCTCATCGCCGGGCCGAAATTGCTGGAGCACATGGTGGACGCGGTCCTGGTTTTTTCGGGGGAAAATATTTCCGCTTATCGCATGCTCAGGGCCGTAAAAAACCGTTTTGGAGCTACCGACGAGGTGGGAATATTCGAGATGAAAGAAAAAGGACTTTTCCCCGTGGCGGATCCAAGCAGATTGTATTGGTCCGGCATCGACCAGGCTATCCCGGGGGTGGCCATGACGGTGACCCTCGAAGGCTCCCGTCCCTTTGTCGCCGAAGTTCAGGCCCTGACTTCTTCGACCCCATATCCCTATCCCAGACGGACAGGCAGGGGCTTCGAAAACGGCAGGCTCGACCTGATGCTCGCTGTTTTGGAGCGCCGTTGCGGCCTGGAGATGGCTTCGATGGACGTCTATGTCAACGTGGCAGGGGGGCTTTCGATAAAGGGACCTCATGCCGACCTGGCCTTGTGTCTTTCCGTGGCGTCGGCCGTAAGGGACAAGCCCCTCCTGCAGGATTGCTGTTGCATTGGTGAAATAGGCCTGGCTGGAGAAGTCCGGCCCGTCCCGCGGACGTCCCTCCGTGTGCGCGAGGCGAAAAGGTTGGGTTTCCGGCATGTCCTGTTGAGCGGGAAAGAGGAAGAAGAGTTCCCCGCTGGAATGGAAGTACATGCCGTGTCTACCCTGGCGGAGGCCTTGAAGGTGATGGGGATATGAACCCGGTAAGGAAAAGACTTCTTTTTTACGCCCTTTTGATCGCACTGTTTTCAGCCTCCTCTTTTGGACCGGCTGAAGCGGCTGGAAAGGATGAAGCGGGGACGATCGTCTTGCGCGCATCTTTGGAGGGTGTCGTCGGCATCGCCATGGAAGACCACCTTGGCGAAATTTTCGCCGAAGCGGAAAGGCTCGGTGCGGAGTTGATAGTGCTTGATATCGATACGCCGGGTGGGTTGGCCTCTTCCATGCGGTCCATGTACCAGTCCATTCTGGATTCACCGGTCCCGGTGGTTGTCTGGGTATGGCCGTCGGGGGCAAGGGCGGCTTCGGCCGGGGCTTTTATAGTCTTGTCGTCCCACGTTGCGGCAATGGCTCCGGGTACTAATATTGGAGCGGCCCATCCCGTAACGGCGGGAGGCGGCGACATACCCGACGATGAGATGGCAAAAAAGGTGACCAGTGATTTTGCTGCCCAGATCCGCTCTCTCGCCGAACAAAGGGGCAGAAACACGAGGGCCTGCGAGAGAATGGTTACCGACAGCGTTTCCTATACGGCCAACGAGGCTCTTGATGCCGGCGTGGTCGACATAGTGGCCGCCGATCTGGAGACGTTGCTCCAGGCCCTTTCGGGAAGAACGGTCACTCTGGCGTCGGGCGAGGAGGTGCGCCTCGATCTCGATACTTTCGAAGTCCGCAGGTACGAAATGAGTGCCCGGCTCAGGATACTTCATTTCATCTCCCGCCCCGATATCGCCTATCTTTTGCTCGTGGTGGGCATTTACGCCATTATTTTCGAGGTGCTGTCGCCGGGAGGTTTCGTGATGGGAGTATCCGGAGCCGTCCTCGTTCTTTTGGGTGCATACGGTTTGCGCATGCTCCCGGTGAACATGGCGGGTGTCATCCTGCTTGTTGCTGGCATTGCCGTCATGATTCTCGATCTGGTAGTAGGAGGCGTCGGGGTTCTCAGCCTTTTCGGAGCTGCCGCGCTTGTGTTTGGAGGCCTGATTATTTACAGGGCCCCTGGAGGTGAGTTGCTCCACATGTCATACAGTTTCCTGATCGGCGCAGTGGTGGTGATTACGGCCTTCTTCCTTTTGGCAGCTTATGCGGTGTGGAGATCCTTAGGCCGAAAGGCTGTTTCTGGAAGCGAGGGAATGACCGGCCTTGAGGGAGTGGTTGTTTCCGACCTGTCACCGGAGGGATCTGTCAGTTGCCATGGAGAGATATGGCGGGCGGTGAGCGGGACCAAAGAAACGATCTCCAGGGGTCGTAGGGTGAAGGTTGTAAAGAGCGAGGGGCTGACACTTCATGTCGTCCCCGTTGAAGAAGAAAAAACGGGAGAAGGTGAAAACTCATGATCGGAGAACTCTTGAATGCCCTTTTCAGCATGGGAGGGTACGTCGGCGGCTTGCTTATATTGGTGATAATCCTTGCCACCGCCCTGCGTATCGTCCCCGAATACCAGAGGGGAGTGGTATTTCGGCTTGGCCGTTTCGTAAGCGTAAAGGGGCCCGGGCTGGTCATCATCATTCCTTTCATCGACAAGCTGTACAGGGTGGACCTGAGGGTGGTTACCCTTGATGTCCCTTACCAGGAAGTCATTACCCGTGACAACGTGCCCGTCAAGGTGAATGCCGTCGTCTATTTCAGGGTCCTGGATCCGGCGAAGTCGATAATCGAGGTGGAAAACTATATCATGGCCACGAGCCAGCTTTCGCAGACCACGCTCAGGTCCGTGGTCGGAAGGGCGGAGCTGGACGAGGTCCTGTCCGCCCGGGACAAGATCAACCTGGAACTGCAGCAGATAATTGACGAGCGTACCGATCCCTGGGGTATCAAGGTGAGCGCCGTAGAAGTAAAGGAGCTGGAGCTGCCTGAGGGGATGAAACGCGCGATGGCACGCCAGGCCGAGGCGGAACGGGAAAGGCGCGCCAAGATCATCGCCGCCGAAGGAGAACTGCAGGCGGCCGAGAAATTGACGGAAGCGGCGCGAATGATGGAAGCTTCAACGATAACCATTCATCTTCGATATTTGCAGACGCTCAGGGAAATCGCGGCGGAAAACAACTCCACTACGGTGTTCCCTATTCCCATCGAAATATTGAAGGCCTTCGTGAGAAAGGATATTGGAGAAAAGCAGTAAGCCTGATGAGGCAAGTTTGAAACGGGCGGAGGGTACGTCTCCGCCCGTTTTTTGCCTTGCATCAGGCGTATGGATATAATAAGTCCCGATTCAGCGCACCTGGCGCACTCATGTGCCGGACAGGGAGGATTCAGAATGGCTTATGCATTCGACGCCATAGAGAAAAAATGGCAGCAATATTGGGAAGAGCATGGTGTTTTCAACGTCGAGGCAGACCCGTCTTTGCAAAAATTCTATTGTCTGGAGATGTTCCCCTATCCCAGCGGCGCCTTGCACATGGGGCACCTGAGGAACTATTCCATCGGCGACATGTTGGCCCGTTTCCTGCGCATGAAAGGTTTTAACGTGCTTCACCCGATGGGATACGATGCTTTTGGCCTTCCGGCGGAAAACGCAGCGATAAAGTACGGTATCCATCCCAACAAGTGGACCTGGGACAACATCGAGCACATGACCACGCAGCTCAAACGCATGGGCTGCAGTTACGACTGGCGGCGGAGGGTCGAGACCTGCAATCCCGATTATTATCGATGGACCCAATGGCTTTTCCTCCAGTTCTATCACAAGGGACTTGCCTACAGAAAAAAAGCGCCGGTCAACTGGTGCAAAAGCTGCAAAACCGTTCTCGCCAATGAACAGGTCATAAACGATGGACACTGCTGGCGTTGCGGTACAAGCGTTATCAAGAGGAACCTCGAACAATGGTTTTTGCGGATTACAGATTACGCACAGGAGCTGCTCGACTCCCTGGACGATCTTCCGGGTTGGCCCGAAAGGGTAAAACTGATGCAACGCAACTGGATCGGCCGCTCCGAGGGAGTAAGGCTTTCGTTTGACGTGGAAGGGCACGACATTTCCATTGAAACCTTCACCACTCGAATCGACACTATCTATGGTGTCACCTTTCTGGCACTGGCCCCGGAGCATCCAGCTGTTTTTGAACTGGCGTCTCTTTCGGAAAACGGAGAAAAGATCATGGATTTCGCGACGGAGTGCGCCCAGGCCAACGAATCGGAACGAACCATTGCCGGAACGGCGAAAAGGGGCGTGGATACGGGCCTTTCGGCGGTACACCCTGTGACGGGAGAGCGCGTGCCGATCTGGGTCGCCAACTATATCCTCATGGAATACGGAACAGGCGCGATAATGGGCGTCCCGGCCCACGACCAAAGAGACTTCGAATTTGCGAGAACCTACGGTATTCCCGTAAGGGTCGTGATCAATCCTCCCGACGGCACGTCGCTTGACGGAGACACTATGGATGCTGCCTATGAACAGGACGGCATCCAGTGCAATTCGGGCCAGTTCGACGGTCTGTCTACGAGGGAAGCCCTTTCGCGGATGGCGATCTGGTTCGAGGAAAACGGCTGGGGTAAAAGGGAGGTAAATTATCGCCTCAGGGACTGGCTGATATCGCGTCAGCGCTATTGGGGTGCTCCCATTCCCGTAGTCTATTGCGAATCTTGCGGCGTGGTACCTGTTCCTGAAAAAGACCTTCCCGTGGAACTTCCAATCGACGTAAAAATGAAAAAAGGAGGCAATCCACTTGACGAGGTCGAGCAATGGATAGCCGCCACGTGTCCTTCCTGCGGCGGACCCGCCAGGCGTGAGACCGACACCATGGACACGTTCATTTGCTCATCCTGGTATTTTCTCAGATTTACCTCTCCCTGGACCCAGGAAGGCCCCTTCAGGAAAGAAG
>JAHDOX010000026.1 GCA_018434645.1 Synergistales bacterium
AAAACTGGCTGACTACTATTGTATGTCTCCTCGATCTCATCGGCCACTGCCGCGTATTTTTCCCTTTTGGTCCGGTAAATTACATCCGGGAAATCCTCCCTGATCATTGGCTTGTGAGTAGGAATGACAATTACTTCAAGTCCGTAGATCTCCTTGAATTCTTCCTCCTCTGTCGCCGCAGTTCCCGTCATGCCTGCTACCTTGTCATACATCCTTACATAATTCTGGAGAGTAATCGTGGCGAGCGTCTGGTTTTCCTTTCCGATTTGGACCTTCTCCTTCGCTTCTATAGCCTGGTGAAGACCGTCGGAATAACGTCTCCCAAACATCAAGCGCCCGGTAAATTCATCTACTATTACTATTTCCCCATCCTTGATAACGTAGTGTACGTCTTTTTCGAAAAGATGATGCGCTTTGAGAGCCTGAGCGATACGATGACCAAGTTCGGAGTGCTGGTACTCGGTAAATAGCTCCGGGATCCCGAGAATCCTTTCGCATTCTGCAATACCTTTTTCTGTCAAGGCCACGTTTCGTTCCTTCTCGTCCACTTCGAAATCGATATCTTTTTTAAGCCGCCGCGCCACATCGTCAGCCCGTTTATAAACCTCTACGTTGTCTTCAGAAGGACCCGAGATTATAAGAGGAGTCCGGGCTTCGTCGATAAGTATCGAATCGACTTCATCCAGTATTATGTAAGCGTGATCACGCTGTACCATCTGGGAAGCATCTAAAGCCATATTGTCACGAAGGTAATCGAACCCGAATTCGGTATTCGTTCCATAGGTGACATCAGCCTCATATGCTCTTTTGCGTTCTTCCTGATCCATAAAGGCGTAGATGACACCCACGGAGAGGCCCAGGAATCTGTAGATAGGTCCCATCCACTCGGCGTCGCGCCGGGCAAGGTAATCGTTGACTGTTACAAGGTGCACTCCCCTGCCTGACAAGGCGTTCAGAACGACGGCAAGAGTTGCTACAAGGGTTTTTCCTTCCCCCGTTTTCATTTCCGCTATCTTTCCCTCATGCAGCACGATCCCGCCCATAAGCTGTACGTCGAAATGGCGTAATCCTGTTGTCCGCCTGGACACCTCGCGTACCGCTGCAAACACTTCCGGCAGCATATCGTCAAGCTTCTCTCCGGCGGCTGCCCTTTCCCTGAAAACTCTTCCAAGGGCTGAAAGTTCTTCGTCGGAATATTCCAGCATTTTGGGTTCGAGCATGTTAATCTCCCCGACGATCTTCTCGTACCGTCGAAGGATGCGTTCGTTTTTGTCCAGTCCAAGTTTTTTCTTTATGCTTTCCAGCATTGATTTCACCTCTGTCAAGGATGGAAAAGCCTGAAAGGGTTTCGGTGTCCGATTATATGACTGGCGGGCCGTACAGTCAAAAGCACGGAGCCCGGAAGGCCCCGTGCTTCGCTTAAAAAACTATAACGATACAGGATGCAGCTTTGCCAGGAAATGTTTGAGCCCCTTAACCTCCGGAGCCTCGACTATTTCCAACCCGTATTTAACGTTATGTCTGCGTTTATAAACATCAATTATCCTGGAGGCCACGTACTCGATATGACTGTTTGTATAAGTTCTTCTGTTGATTGCGAGGCGATACAGTTCAAGTTTCGGGGGAATGATTTCTCCAGTAACCTCGTCTTCGTTTTCGAAGGCCAATGTTCCGAGGCCAATACCCCTTACGGCCCCTTCCCTGTAGACCTCGACAGAAAGCACGTCAGCGGGAAATTTAAGGCGCGGGATATGCGGAAAGAAAGCCGCGGCGTCTACAAAAACCGCGTGCCCGCCCGCCGGCTTGACAAAAGGAACACCAGCTTCGTCAAGGAGCCCGGAAAGATATTCGACCTGTGCCACCCTGTGGCTCAAATAGGCTTCATCGGTCATTTCTTTTAACCCCACTGCCAAGGCCTCGAGGTCACGTCCCGCGAGTCCCCCATAGGTCGCGAAACCTTCATACAGAATGACCCTAGGGAGAAGGGTATGGTACATTTTTTCGGTCCGGCAACAGATCATCCCCCCGATGTTGACAAGCGGGTCCTTCTTGCAGGACACGGCTATGGCATCGGCTGTATCCATCATGGCCCGAAGAATCTCCCTCACCGACATGGAGGAAAATTCCCGTTCACGAGTCTTGATGAAATAGGCGTTTTCTGCCATGCGGGCTGCATCCAGGAAAAGGGGAATCCCATGTTTTCTTGCAACCCTTGAAACCTCGCGGAGGTTTTTGAGGCTGACCGGCTGTCCTCCGCCGGAATTATTCGTGACCGTCACCATGATCAGCGGGACCCGTTCTTTTCCTTCACGGTTGATAACATCCTCAAGTTTGCCGATATCCACGTCACCCTTGAAAGGAAGGACCGAAGAAGGGTCATATGCCTCTTCAATGACACACTCCACCGGTTCGGCACCGGCATTGAAAATATGAGCCCTGGTCGTATCGAAGGGCATGTTGAAAGGGATCTTGTCGCCAGCTTTGAGTAAGGTCCCGAAAATCACGTTTTCGGCAGCCCGACCCTGGTGAGTGGGTATGACGTAATCGAATCCCAGTACTTCGCTGACGGTTTCCTTGAGGGCATAAAAACTGTCTGCGCCAGCGTAGGCCTCGTCTCCACACAAAAGCGCCGCCCACTGGTACTTGCTCATCGCACCTGTCCCCGAATCGGTAAGAAGGTCGATGTAAATCTCCCTTGAGGCCAGACCAAACATGTTAAAGTGCGCCCTTTTCAGGGCCTCTTCCCGTTCGCTTGCGTCTGGAAGTCTTACAGGTTCCACCATCCTGATTCTGAACGGCTCCGGCTGCACTGAAGAAACCATTACATTACCCTCCCTGTTAAAGCTCCTCTTACGCTCAGCTTTCAGGAAGCATTCTAGACCAGTGCCTGCCTATACTCGTAAAAAATCATTATAACATCCTTGGTGGTGATATTATCGACTACCTTCCTTTCTGGAGATTTTCCGTTCCACGAAGAGATTTTTGCTCTTGAGGAAATAATCCGTTCCCGAAGCGACGGTAACCAACATGGCCACCCACATGGCCGCCAGCCCCCCGGGAAGATCGAATATCACCAGTAGAATTGCTGTTATCTGTACTACCGTTTTTACCTTGCCCAACGAAGAAGCGGGGATTACCTCCCCTTCGGAGATGGCCACCATTCTCAGACCCGTTACGAAAAACTCTCTGGAAACGATCACCACAACGATCCATGCGGGTAATCTCTGCAGCTGAACCAATGAAACCAAAGCGGCCGTAACCAGTATCTTGTCAGCCAGCGGATCGACAAGTTTACCAAAATTCGTCACCATTCCGTGTTTCCGGGCAACGTAACCATCAACTGTGTCAGTCGCGGCCGCTACGATGAATACTACTCCTGCCAAAAGGTCGCCAAAGGGCAAACCCAAAAAACTGCCGAACTGGGCCCTTAAAGTGAGAAAAACCATGACCAGCGGCGCCAAAAAGACCCGCGAGAGGCTCAACATATTCGGAAGATTCAATGCCGTCATGGCGACTCACTCCTCCAGGCCGGTTTTCCCGGTGTTCTCTCCTTGTTCTCAACCAAAAAACCTGGAAGTTAAGAGGTCCTTCTTTTTTAACCTCCCAGGTAGGCTTCCTGAACTCGCTTGTCGTTTAACAGATCCTGTCCGGTTCCCTCGAGAACGATTTGCCCTACCTCGAGCACATAGGCGTAGTGTGCTATCTTGAGGGATGCGAATGCGTTTTGCTCGACGAGCAGGACCGTTTTCCCCTGCTGATTGATCGTCTCTATGATCTCGAAAACTTCCTTGACCAGAAGTGGCGCAAGCCCGAGAGAAGGTTCATCGAGCATCACCAGTTTAGGGGAGCTCATCAGGGCCCTTCCGACAGCAAGCATTTGCTGCTCGCCTCCCGAAAGTGTTCCGCCCTTTTGCCAGAGACGTTCCTTGAGCCTGGGGAAAAGCTCGTAGACCCATTCCAGATCCCTTTCAATTCCGTCCTTGTCAGTTCTGCTGTATGCTCCGAGCATGAGGTTGTCCAGAACGCTCAGGTGCGGGAATATCCTTCTTCCCTCCGGCCCCATGACGATTCCTGCCTTGACCACATCCTCGGGGGGCCATCCATCGATGGGTTTGCCTTCATACAGTATTTCTCCGCTTGACTTTCGAACAAGCCCGGCAATGGTCCTGAGAGTCGTACTCTTGCCGGCTCCGTTTGCCCCTATAAGGGTGACGATTTTCCCACTGGGGACGTCTATCGATATGCCCTTCAGGGCGTGAATCCCACCATAATGAACGTGGAGGTCCCTGACATTAAGCATTCTGCAAATACTCCTCTCCCAGGTAGGCTTCGATCACCTTGGGATCACCCTGAATCTTTTCCGGGTCACCTTCGGCTATTGTAACTCCGTAATCGAGAACCCAGATATGTTCACAGATACCCATAACCACTTTCATATCGTGTTCGATCAGAAGAATCGTGAGATCAAACTTTTCCTTTATCTGCTTGATGAAATCCATCAATTCCTGGGTTTCGTGCGGATTCATTCCGGCTGCGGGCTCATCCAGCAGCAAAAAGCGTGGTTCCGTCGCGAGAGCTCTCGCAATCTCCAGCCTTCTCTGGGCGCCATAGGGAAGGCCTTGAGCTTCTTCGGAAGCAAGGTGTGCCAGTCCTACGGCATCAAGGAGTTCGTAGGATTTTTCCCTTATTTCCTTTTCTTCCTTGAAAAAGGAAGGCAGGCTGAGCATGGCATGCCACCATGTCGTCTTCTGGCGCAGGTGCGCTCCGACCATTACGTTTTGCAAGACAGTACCACCGGCAAAAAGCCTTATGTTCTGGAACGTCCTGGCAATTCCCGCCTTGCAGATTTTGTGCGGCGGCCAGCCGGTTATGTCTTCTCCCATGAAGTGAATGGATCCTTCTGTGGGCTCGTAAAAACCGGTGATCATGTTGAAACAGGTCGTTTTCCCTGCGCCGTTGGGTCCTATAAGACCTACTATTCTTCCTTTTTGAACCTGGATGCTGAATTTATGAACTGCTGTAAGACCCCCGAACCTCATCGTAACGTCTTTTGTTTCAAGCACTATTTCGCGGGACGTCATTTTTCAACACCCCGCTTCCGGAAAAGGGCAAAAACGGTATCCCATGTGATTTCCTTTCTCCCCATTATCCCCTGGCGCCTGAAAAGGATGATAAAAAGCAGAGCAAGGGAGAAAACGACCATACGCATGCCAGGAATCCCGGGGATATAGAATTCTCCTATGGTAATCGGGTTCTCCACTATCCTCAGCCATTCCAGCAACACGGTTATTATGACCCCTGCTATAATCGTACCGGTTATCGAACCGAGACCGCCGGCAACGACTATCATAAGCACATTGAAAGTGAGCAGGAAAAGGAACATCTTTGGGTCTATAGTGGTCAGCAGGCTGCCGAGAAGCGCCCCCCCTACACCGGCGAAAAAAGAGCCTATCGCAAAAGCCGTAAGTCTGTACCTGAAGGTGTTTATGCCCATGGCTCGGGCGGCTACCTCGTCATCCCTTATGGCCTTGAGGGCATTCCCGTAATTGCTGTTTACAAGCCGGACCACAATTACCAGCGTGATAAAACACCAACCGTAGTTCCACCAGATGTTCGCGTAATCGGGTATCCCCTTGAAACCCAGTGCCCCGTTTGTCATGCGAGGAAGATTGTTGGCAAGGACGCGGATGATCTCCGCAAAACCAAGGGTTGCTATCCCCAGGTAATCCCCGCCCAGTCTGAGAACCGGCAGGCCTATGAGGATGCCCGCAAGGGCCGCCATCAAACCGGCCAAAATGACTGCCACCAAAAAGGGTGCATGCATTACGGAAAAGGGCCACATGGCCGGCTCGAGTATGAAAAGTGCCTGTTTCTGCAACGGCGGCATAATCAAAAGAGCACAGGTATATGCCCCTATAGCCATGAAACCCGCGTGCCCGAGGGAAAACATGCCGGCAAAACCGTAGATCAGGTTAAGGCTTAATGCAAGGATTATATTAACGGCTATGAGGTTCATGATCTGTATCTTGTACCCGTCCAGGTTTACTTGCGCCCAAAAAAGAAACAACGCGAAGGCTCCAACCAGCAGGCCGTTCAGTATGAGGTTTCGTTTCCGTTTGTCTTCCATCACACTTTATCCTCCAGTTTCTCGCCGAGAAGACCTGTGGGTTTGACTAAAAGGATTATTATCAGAAGAACGAAGGCGAAAGCGTCTCGATAACCGGCCAAAGTCGGGAGGAAGGCCACTATCATTATCTCCATGATGCCCAGGATCAACCCCCCCAAAACCGCACCCTGAATTGACCCGATGCCGCCGAACACGGCGGCAATGAAGGCTTTGAAGCCGGGGATTACTCCCATTACGGGCTGAAGTTGCGGGTACCGCAGAGCCCACATGATTCCCGACGCAGCAGCCAGGGCCGAACCGATGCCAAAGGTCAGCGCAATGATCCTGTTGACCGGTACACCCATAAGACGGCTCGTTTCTATGTCCTTGGAAATGGCTCTCATGCCTAGCCCGGGTTTTGTCTTGTAAACAATGAAAAGTAACCCCAACATCAGAAGAAAGGAAAGAACCGGTACCACCAGTGTAAGAGGAAGAATCCTCACTTTTCCCACCACTATGATATCGACCAACCATCCCGGACGC
The DNA here is from genome assembly GCA_018434645.1 of Synergistales bacterium. GTDB lineage: Bacteria > Synergistota > Synergistia > Synergistales > Thermovirgaceae > UBA1876. Next base: position 6,650 of record JAHDOX010000026.1, read on the forward strand.
TGAACTTCCCTGGGGATGGCCGAAAATACAACGATCGCCAGATTCTGCAGGAAGAAAGACACGCCTATAGAACTGATGAGAGCCGAAATTCTAGGTGCATCTCTCAGAGGCCTGTACGCCACCCGGTCGACAAGAACGCCCGTTAGGGACGTAACTGCGATGGCCACGATAACGGCCAAAAACCACGGCAGATGCAAGAGAGTAACTCCCCAGAAGACGAAATAGGCCCCCAGCATGAAAATTTCGCCATGAGCGAAGTTTATCAACCGGAGGATGCCATAAACCATGGTATAACCGATCGCTATAAGTGCGTACAGGCTCCCGAGCGTCAAGGCGTTGAAAAGATGCTGAATAAACATTGCCATGCTCATGGGCTGTTTCGCCTCTCTTTCACAGAAAAGTGGGGGAGGCGGGTATCCCTCCCCCATATGCTATTTCAAACTAAAACCTCTCCATTACCTGCGTTTTTAAAGCTCTGGTTGAATCGTCGCAACGTACTGTTTCTTTCCATCCTTGATCATAACGATCCCGACAGGTTTTTCGGCATCGTGGGTTTCGTTGATGGTCGTCAGGCCGGTAACACCCTCGAAATCCCTGGTTTCCGCCAGGGCCTTGGTAATGGCTTCGGGATCGGTGCTGCCGGCACGCTTGATGGCGTCGATAAGCATCATGTAGGAGTCATAACCGAGAGCGGCGTTTACGTTCGGATCCTGACCGGGATGTTTCTTTCTCCAGTTTTCGGTGAACCTTCGGGCAGTCGGATTCATGTCCTCCATGGAGGGATCATAGGGGAAGGTGGTGTGTACAAATCCCTCGACGGCGTCGCCGCCGATTTCGACAATCTTCGGGTTATCCATGGCGTCGCCGCCCATGATCTGGAACTCAGCCCCGAGCTCCTGCGCCTGCTTCATGATAATGGCGCCTTCTGCAAAATAGGCGGGGATAAAGAGAACGTCGGGTTCCTTGCTGATGATTTCCGTCAGCTGGGCCGTAAAGTCCTGGTCACCCGAGTTGTACCTTAGTTTTGCTACGATCTCGCCGCCCATCTTGGTGAAAGACCTTTCGAAAAACCCTGCCAACCCAACGGCATAGTCGTTGGCTACATCCGTCAGAAGAGCCGCCTTTTTTGCGCCCAGCTCATTTATTGCATAGGTCGCGGCACCGGCTCCCTGGTAAGGGTCGATGAAGCAGACGCGGAAGATATATTTTTTGCCTATCGTGACGAGCGGGTTCGTACAGGACGTGCCAACCATCGGGATGCCTGCCTTTTCGGCGACTTCACCGCCGGCCATCGCAAGGGAAGACCCGTAGGTTCCGATGACAGCATGGACTTTTTCCCTTTCGATAATGCGTTTGACGGCGTTGGCGGATTCTACCTTGTCGGACTTGTTGTCGACGACAAAAAGCTCCACTTTCTTACCGAGAACCGCAGGAGCTTCTTCGTGCGCCATCCTGACACCGTCTAACTCAAGCTGTCCTCCGAAAGCGTTCTGGCCCGTCAGCGGCAGGTATACGCCTATCCGGACGGTGTCATCCTCTGCGAACGCCTGTCCGCCGGCCAAAAGCAGGCCTGCCATCGCCACCAGGGCAAAGACACCAAACAACACACCTTTTTTCACGTGATTTCACCTCCTGGAAGTGTTTGTTACATGAATGATTTTACACTAAAAAAAACGGTCGTGGAATACACGGTGGTCCTTTTACTGGCGACAAATACCTGGCGGGCGTTATATTAAAAGTAACGGCGCTACGGCTGTAAAGTTTTCTAGACATCGTTGCCACGCTCTTCGTGCAAGCGCCTGACCTCGTCAATGAAACTGGACACATCCGTAAACTCGCGGTAAACGGATGCGAACCGTACGTAGGCGACCTTGTGCAGTTTGCGTAACTCCTCCATCGCCAGATCTCCTACGACCTGGCTGGGAATTTCGTTCTGTCCACTTTCGTAAAGTTTCTCCTCTATACTGGACACGGCGTTTTCAAGCTGTTCCATTGGTATGGAAAGCTTTTCGCAC
>JAHDOX010000060.1 GCA_018434645.1 Synergistales bacterium
GCCCTGGCGCAGGCCAGGGACACGCCGATGATGGCGTTTCCGCCCAGGTTCTTCTTGTTTGCCGTGCCGTCAAGATCGATCATTGACAGGTCGATCAACCTCTGGTCCCGGACATCCATGCCCCTGAGCGCCGGGGCAATCCGTTCCCTGATGTTCCTAACGGCCTGCGAGACTCCAAGCCCGCCGAAGACGGCTTCATCGCCGTCCCTGAGCTCCCAGGCCTCGCGCTCGCCCCGGGACCTCCCGGCCGGAACATCGGCCCTGCCGAAATGTTCCTCATTGACCCAGACGTCAACCTGGACGGTCGGGTTGAATCGGCAATCCAGGATTTCCCGTGCTTCTATTCGGCTGATTTCGAATCTCTTTTTCCCGAAATACATCATTTCATCTCCTCACCTGAATCCGCCTTTGTCCTGTGATCCAGCTTTTGAGCGGTATTCATGTCTATATAGTGATCCAGAAGTTGCTGTCGGAACTCCTCGAGTCGCCCCTGCCTGTAGAGGATGAAAATTTCCCTGTGCAGGCTCTCCTGGATCTGAAATCTCGCAATCTTCTGTTCCATATGCATGCCGTAATACCCCCAGAACCTGTGGCTCAGGGCATTCCATGCCGCCAGCAGGGACTGGCTCCCTGCACCCTCGACGATGGCCCTGTGAAACCGCATGTCCGCCTTCCTGAGGGTGATGTGGTCCCCGGAAGCTGTAGCCTTTGCCATCTCCTCGAGGCATGTCTTCATGACTTCCCAGTCCACTCCGGCATATTCCTGCTCGCGGGCCCACCCGGCGGCGATCATTTCCAGTTCCGTCCTGGTCCTGAAATAATCCGCCAGTCCTTCCAGATTGAACTCCCTGACGAAGTTCCCCTTGAAAGGAAGTGAATACAGGTATCCCCTGACTTCGAGCTCCCTCATGGCTTCCCTGACAGTGCTCTGGCTCACGCCCATGCTCTTGGCCAGGCGGAGCTCCACAACCCTGTCCCCGGGTTTGAGCCCCCCTCCCAGGATCTCATCGATGAGATACTCCACCACATCGTCACTAAGCAGTCTTCGCTTCATTGGCTTGCTTTTACTGAGTGTTTCCATTAGATCACCTTCCGATTTCGGGCAGGAAACGCTGTGCACAAGGGAAAAAGAGCACACCTGTTTCTCTCCGCGTCCGGCTCAAGGCATAATCGACAGCTTCCTGCAGCGTTCCGGCGGGGGTCATGTGCATCTTTTCGATCGTTTCGCCCGGAACTGTCGGAGCCACGACGACGATTTCCGCTCCGCCCTTCATGATCTTTACGAGCAAAAGGGCATGGTCCATCTGGATCCGGTAATTTTCGACAAGATAGTCAAAGGCCCCGTCAAGACCTTCGGCTTCCTCGAAGGGTCGCACCATGTCGGGCGAATCGATCCCCTCCGGGCATTTCGCGTAAAGAATCATGGTCCCCCCGGGGGCCAAGACCGGAGCAAGGGCGATCAGGGGCTTGACAGCCTGGTACAGGCAGATATTGAGCGGCTCGCCGGGAGTGGTGACCACAATCTGCGGCGGCTCCACAAGTTTCACACAGAGATCCATGACAGAGGCGGCCACCGCCGCTTCATGGCTTTTGACGGGATCTCCACAGAAAACCTCACGAAGCCTGTTGCTTTCGTCGACGAGCAGATTTACGGCAAAATCCACACCCAGCATGCCCGCCGCCTCCAACATATCCTCGTGAATAGGGTTGTCCTCGAGGCGCCCCGGAACCGCACCGGGGTCCATCAGCCATTGGGGGTTGTGGTTTTCCCGAATCGTCCGCTCGCCGGCGATCCCCGGCAGTACGGATTTCCTGCCGCCCGAAAAGCCCGCAAACTCGTGTGGCTCCACCTTGCCAACGGTAATCCGAAGATCAGCCTCATAAGCCGTCCTGTTTACAGACAGGGGAGTTCCGCAACTTGTGGTCCCGATCTCCACCAGTCGTTCGGCTGAGAAGGCATCGTGGTTCTCGATTAAGATGCGGTCCCACCATGAGCCGAGAATATCCCGCATTTCCGATTCCGTGGCCCTACGGTGCACCCCGAGTGCGACCACGGCGGTAACGTCCCGTTCGTCCATCCCGGCAGCGAGAAGTTCCTCCATGACAGCCGGCAGGACATCGGCCGTGGGAACCTTCCGCGTTGCGTCGGAGACCAGGATCACCGCCTTTTTTCTTCCACGGGCAATATCCCGGAGCCTCTTTCCACTACAGGGCGACGCAAAGGCTCCGGAAATATCCGGGGCCTTTGCCGATGGCAAGGAGGGAAGGATCAGGCCTGCTGCGTTCCGGCTATCCAGTTCGGCCCGAACATTCTCCACCTCATCAATATAACGCGTTTTGCGCCCGTGATCTTCGAGTCTGTACAAACCCGGTCTTCCTTTCAAGAAGGTCAACCCCTAAAGGGAAATGACCTCTTCCTGCATGCTGATATTTTCGCCCCTGAGCTCCTCGAGAAGGGGCTCGTAGATTTCGGGCAGGACCGGGATATGAACGCCCGGCGTTATAATCTTGCCTTCGAGAATAAAGCGGGCGGCGATGGCCGGCGGGATTCCGGTGGTTCTCGCTATCGAGGACCATGAATCGGGGATGCCGTAATCGACGAGGGTCGAGGAATGGCACTTTTTCGTTCCGCCCGGATAGGAGGCGACCACTTCGTCGCGAAGGATCACGAGGTCCTTCTCGCCAGGTTGGTAGACAAGTTTTTCGGAAAAAAGCGCCGAGATGACGTCTCTCGGGGATCCCTTTTCGAAGGGCAGGGATCGGTCGTCAAAGAACCCGAGCCATTCCATACGGAGGATGACCGTTGCCCATTCCCTGCATCCGAGAAAATCGCAGACGGCTTTTTTCGGATCCGCGCTTTTTTCGGCTCCCGCCTGATGGGCCGTGAATCGACCGAAGGTGAGCCCCGTGAGGTCCTTTGCATCTTCCTCGAAAAACCCCATGGCGTTCAGGTGACATATGGTCTCGCACCATCCGGGATATCTGATGGTCCCCCGGTAGATGTCTTTCGCTTCGGGAATCCCGTAGAACTCCCGGTAAGGAATAGAATCGGCATTGGCGTAGATCTCGAAAGTTCCCAGGCGCGGGATTTCATAAAACCTGACGTGTTCATAGGTTTCACCGTCTGGCCAGAGGATTTCCTTTCCGTCCTGCAGAATGCGCGCCGTCCGTTTGCTGGCGCCAATCAGACTCGACGGCGACCATGACAACTTGTAGCCCCAGGGATTCGTATTGGCATCCGCTGCGGGCAGTGCCCCGCAGACCGAACTGAAGGACTCTACCTTTCCGCCCTCGTTATGGATCTCATTGATGGTGCTCACCGCAGACATATGATCGATCCCGGGGTCGAGCCCCAGCTCAGTAACGAAAACCAGTCCCGCCTCGCGGCATTCCTCATCCATGGCCCGGGTCTCTTCATCGAGATAGGCGGGATGTACCAGGTGGATCCCCTTGTCAAGACACAGCCGTGCCACAGGAGCCATCAGAAAGGGCGGCATCAGGTTGATCACAAGATCGGGGGAAAACCGGTCCATCAGGCTTCCCGCTTCTGTCTCCACATCGGATTCCACCGTTTCCACCGAGGGAAAGAATTTCGCCGTTTTGGCAAGGTTTTCAGTCGAGATATCGGCCACAATGGTTTTGCAGCCGCCTTTTCTCACGAGGTAATCGATACAGGGACCGGACACCCGGCCTGCTCCAAGTATGAGAACAGTTTTCATTTCCATCCACTCCTTTGCAATCTGTCTTTTCGCCTCTGCCGTCAGTAAGGTGACACAATGCCCAGAGATCTGGCGACAAATCCCATCATGGTGACGAAATCAAAGACGGGAAGCCCCGTTGCATCCCGGATGGCTTGGGCAAAGGGCGGCAGGTCCGTGCATTCAAGGACGATGGCACCCGTATCGGGACGTTTTTTGACGGCGGAACGAGCTGTTTCAACGACATCTTTCTCCACGATACCGAGATCGATGGGTTCGTCGGGAGCGGTGAATATCTTGTTCCACTCGGGGGACTCTTCCATACCGAAAACCTCGACGTTCATGGAGGGCGTGATACCCGCCGCCTCGAAATGTTCTTTTTTCAGAGATGTTTTTTTGGCCGTTATGACGGAGATCGTCTTTTCGGGGGCAAGCAGGTTCGTCACGAAGGGGATCTGGAGGAGGCTGGACGTGAAAACGGGGACGTCGACGGCTTCCGCAAGCTCCCGCTGAAACACGGCATTGAACCCGCAACTCGTGGTGATTGCCCGGATTCCTTCGGATACCAGTTCCTGTGACGTCTCGATCATTCTCTGGAGCACTTCGCGGCTCGGGTTTTCCAGAACCGTCTGCAGATTGGCTCCCCTGATCCTGCAGAGCCGGACCGGGAAGGGGTAAGAATCGAGATTCGTGCTGTTTCCCACCAAACCCTCGAGCTGGACAAGCCCCTTCGGGACATGTCCTTCCTCCCAGCAGAGTATGGCAATGCGTGCATCAGACGAATTGGTCATTCTCCCACCTCGCTTGTATTTGACCGTCCATTGGATATCTTCACTGCATATATATTTCATTACGCTGCTTTGACATTGACAGCATGCGTACTCAATGGTATTATTTCCGACGGTAAAGTATAAACGATTATCGTTTATACTGCAACAAGTATTTTTCGTTAGTTAAGCATTAAAGCGGCTTCTTTTTAGAATTTGTCATTATTGCGTTGACAAATATGTTTTGTTTTATGGGTCCATTACGAGGAGGAAGACTGCGCCCCCTGCCTGTGCGGAACCATCGTCCCATATTCTCAGGACGCAGGTGTATGCGGTGACCTGCTTTCCTTCACTTTTTTCTACCGCAAGTTGATTATACGAGGGGGGATACAGGGGAACATCCTTGCAAAGCGCTGAAAGTTGTTTCGGGAGAGAAAGAAACTACAGAAAAGAGGTGTAGTATTTTATGGAAGAAACCATGGGAGTTCTTTCGTTGTTGCCTCCGGTTCTCGCCATCGCCTTGGCCATGTGGACCAAGCAGACGATCCTCAGTCTTTTCATCGGCGTCTGGATCGGGGCCACTATGCTCGCCGGATGGAACCCGATAGTTGGCATTGTCGACACCTTCCGCGAATTCATTCTTGGTAGTATGGCTGATTCATGGAATGCATCGGTACTTCTCATGACCCTCATGGTCGGAGGTTTCGCCATGCTCCTCGAGCGTGGCGGCGGAGCCCATGCTTTTGCGGAATCGATGCGTAAATTCGTCAAAAACCGCAGGAGCGCGCAGATCGCTACGTGGCTCGGCGGCCTCGCCATCTTTTTCAGTGATTCAACGAACCCCGTCGTCGTCGGCCCGATCTTCAAGCCGATCACCGACAGGGTGCGAGTATCGAGGGAAAAACTGGCCTACATAGTCGACTCCACCAGTGCATCAGTTCCTTTGCTTCTTCCGATCACGGCATGGGGCGCCCTTGCCATGAGCCTGATGAAAACCGAGTTCGAGAAAGCCGGGATCCAGGACAACGTCATGGGGGCCTTTATGGAAGCATTGCCGTTCCAGTTCTACACCATCGCCGCCATTCTCATGGTTCTCATCATCGCCGCGACCAACCTGGAGTTCGGACCCATGAAAGCCGCCGAAGAAAGAGCCTTTAACGAGGGCAAACTCCTCCGGGACGGCGCCCGGCCCATGAGACAGGATATCACGACAGAAATGCCCAAAGATGCCCGTCCCACAATCTGGTCCATGATCCTCCCCATCGCGGCATTGCTCATCACACTTTTTTCCATGTTCCTCTGGACCGGGAACTATCCCGAACGGGCGTTCTTCGAAGCCATCCGGAATTCGAGCACCATGCCCTCGCTCATCATGGCCTTCTTCGCCGCAAGCGTCGTCGCACTCATCATGTCCATCCAGACAAAGGTCTTCAATTTCAGCGACGGTTTCCTCACCTGGCTTGACGGTCTCCGCGGAATGGTCGAAGCCCTGACGATCCTTGTCCTGGCCTGGTCCATCGGCAGCGTCTGCAGCGGTGTCGGAACGGCGCCCTTCGTCGTCTCCGTAGCCCAGAAACTGGTCAATCCGACGCTCACCTACGCGCTCATCTTCATTCCCGCCGCCTTCACGTCCTTCTCCACGGGAACGTCCTGGGGAACCTTCGCCATCTTCATGCCCATCGCCATACCCTTGGCACTTGCAATGGACGTGTCTATCTTCCCCGCCATCGCAGCCGTCCTGAGCGGAGGCCTCTTCGGCGACCACTGCTCGCCGATCTCGGATACGACCATTCTTTCCTCCATCGGATCAAGCTGTGACCACATTGACCACGTCAATACCCAGCTACCCTACGCCATGACAGCAGCCTTTGCAGCAACCATCGGCTACCTCGTCGCCGGGTTCGTCGCTTCGGGAATCGTGACTTTGGCAATCACTCTGATCGTTTTGATCGCAACTGTTTACGGGATTTCCCTGGTAAAGGGAAGACCACTTTTCAAAGAAAGCGCATCGGAATAAAGAAACACGGGGCGGAGGTCGAAATCTCCGCCCCTCATTTTAAGGAGGTGCTCTTTTGAAAGCTTTGGTTCTTGGAGCCGGCCTCATGGGCCGGGTCGTCGCGAAAGACTTGGTGGAAAGCCCTGAGTTCAGCGAAGTCACCCTTGGTGACGTGGATGAAAAACTGCTTAAATACTGCGAGAACTGGATCGGTTCGTCGAAACTGAAAACGAAAACAATTGACGCATCCAATGAAAGCGGTCTCGAAAAAGAGATGGAGGACATGGATATCGCCGCCATCGCCCTTCCTAATCGCTTTAGCCTCGGAGCCGTCAAGGCGGCCATAAAAACCGGAACTCACGCCGTCGACCTTGTGGGCGTCCAGCCGGAAAAACGACTTGCCCTCGACGATGAGGCGAAGAAAGCGGGCGTCCTTGTGATACCGGGGCTTGGTGTGGCACCCGGCCTGACCAACGTGCTCGTCGGACACGCCGTCGAATCCATGGACAAGGCCGAAAGTGCCGTATTCAAGGTTGGAGGGCTTCCCGTCCACCCCGAGCCGCCCCTGGATTACAAGGTGGTCTTTTGTTTCAGCAGCGTCATCGAAGCCTGCAAACGCAAAGTCCTCATCATCAAGGATGGCAAACTGACCGAAGTCGAACCACTTTCCGGAGTGGAAACAATAACCCTCCCGGAACCGCTCGGAGAATGCGAATGTTTTTACACCGACGGTCTTTCCACACTTCCCCTTTCCCTCAAAGACAGCGGAATCCAGTTCGTCGCCGAAAAGACCATCCGTTACCCCGGCTGGTGCGACAAAATGGGCTTTCTGAGGGAGATCGGCCTCCTCGACGACGAGCCCGTCGACTTTAATGGATGTTCCGTCAGCCCCGCCAGATTCCTGACCAAACTCCTTGGTCCCAAAATCACCCTGGAAGAAGGCGAACACGACCTGACCATCCTGCAGATAGATGTGGTCGGCGAAAAAGATGGACGAAAGACCTGCGTCACCTACGAGATGCTCGATTTTTACGACGAGAAAAAGGGCATTACGTCCATGGGCAAAAC
>JAHDOX010000164.1 GCA_018434645.1 Synergistales bacterium
GAAGATCGACGCCAGCGTGTACAGCCCTTGCACTTCGTCCATTCCGGCTCCCTACTTGACGCTCTTGGCGGCATCGGCCAAGGTCTTCACGAACGCGCCGATCGTCCTCGGCATATCGGGTGTATCGCCCAGCTCGCCGATCCGGCTCACGATCGCACTGCCGACGATGATGCCGTCGGCATACCCCGCGATTTCGCGCACCTGCTCGGGGGTCGAGACGCCGAAGCCGACCGCAACGGGCTTGTCCGTGCATCGACGGATCGCGTCCACCATGCCATGGAAGATCGGAAGAGCGTCGTCTGGATCTGTTTCATTTGAAGGCCCCCCGAAAATACTGATAATTGTTCAAGTTTACAACATCCGCTGGATGCAGGGAGGTTTTTGGTTTGGCTATCTTAAAATGTTATCATTGACTTCAAACTGATTCAAAGAGGGGGCAGACATGGTGCAGGACATAGATGCGCGAGGCAAACCTTGCCCAAAACCCGTCATGATGGCTAAAAAAGCTCTTGAGAAAACAGATGGTAATTTCAGGATTCTACTGGACTCCAGGGTTTCTGTCGAAAACGTCAGAAAGTTCCTTGAAAGTCGGGGTTGCAGCGTTTCTACTACAGAAGAAACGCAAGGTACATTTATACTTGTTTGTTCACAACCCTCAGAAACCACCGAAGAGACTGTAAATGTGGATCACACAGATCTCAAGCCAAATTCAGGCTCGAAAAAAATAAGCGTGCTAGTTACCTCGAATGTCCTTGGAAGCAGCGATGAAGAACTTGGGGAAGTCCTCATGAAAAGCTTTTTAAGTACGTTGGCATCCTCTGATGTCAATCGCGGTACCATTGCCCTGATGAACGGTGGGGTCCTGCTCGTCACGCCGGAAAACTCTGCATCAGAAAGCTTGCGTGCCCTGGAAACCAAAGGCTGGCGTGTACTTGTCTGTGGAACCTGTACGAACCATTACGGCATAACAGACCGCATTGCAGCAGGTTCAATCTCGAACATGTTCGAAATAACCGAATCTCTCCTTGAGGCGGACAACACACTGACAGTCCCATGAAGCCATCTCAAAAAGCGGGAAGAAGACGTTCCCAAATGGCGTTTCCCACCCGCATTCCACGGGGAGATAACGCAACTCCGTCTCTTCCACGCAATAAATAATGGTTTGGGAGGGCATCCAACTGCTCGCGCAGCAGAGATGCCCTTTCCGTGCCAAATTTTTTTTCGTACATTTTTAAATTTAACCCCCAGAATGTCCTGAGAGCCAAAATAGCGGACTCAGAAGCGGCAGCATCATCGGAAAGCCTTTCAGTCCATTCCTTGACGCTTTTTCCGGCTTCAAGCCGTCGACAGTAAGCATCAAGGTCCCGAACATTTCTGTACCTCCGCCCACCTAAAAGACCCCAGGCTGATGGCCCCAAACCTATACAATCCCTTCCGTACCAATAACCAAGGTTATGAAAACACCACTTTGAATCTACGCAGAAACTTGAAATCTCGTATTGCAGGTAACCCTTGTGTCCCAGATAAAACTGGGTCCAGCGGTAAAAGGGGTAACCATCCGACGGGGCTGACGCAGGAACATCGGCCCACATCGAACCAGGTTCTATCGAAAGCTGATAGGCTGAGACGTGCGGGACTTTTCTTTCGGCCAGGTACCGCAATGTTTCATGCCAATCGCGAAGACTCTGCCCGGGTATCCCGAAAATAATGTCACAACTCGTAAGAAACCCGGTCTCAAGACAAGCGTCTAGGGCGGAAAGAGCTGTTTTAGCGTTGTGCAATCGTCCAAGTCGCAAGAGTTCGTGGTCCCGGAGGCTTTGTATGCCAAGACTGACTCTCGTTACGCCTGATTCTTTCCAGAATGAAAGGTGTTCCCGCATGAGCGACTCCGGATTTGCTTCTACCGTCATTTCCTCTAGTTTTGAAAGGTCGAAATACGACGCAAGGAGTTTCGCAAGCTTTTCCCACTGTGAAGGTGAAAGAACCGTCGGAGTCCCGCCACCGATGTAAAGGCTTCTCACAGGTTTTCTCGAACGAGATTTAAAGGTCCAGGCGAAAGCTTCCGCTGCCAAAGCGTCCAGGTAGGCTTCAATGCAGGAATCCTTTGCCTCAAGGCTGTAAAAAGAACAATATGGACATTTCCGCCTGCAGAAAGGGATATGTACATAAAGGGAAAGACCTTTGTTGAAATCCCTCAGTTTTGTCCCTCCTCTTCGGATTGAAGGAAGGAAAGAAAGGCCTCTTGCGGGATCGAGACTTTCCCGATCTGTTTCATTTTCTTCTTGCCTTCTTTCTGTTTCTCCAGGAGTTTTCGCTTCCTGGTGATGTCTCCACCGTAACACTTTGAAAGTACGTCCTTTCGAAGCGGTTTGACGTTTTGTCTCACGATTACACGTTTCCCAATAGCAGCCTGTATCGGGACTTCAAAAAGCTGCCTCGGAATAAGCTCCTTGAGTTTCCTGACCACCGACTGCCCCCTGTGGTACGCTTCATCCCTGTGGCAGATAAAAGAAAAGGCGTCTACAGGATCTCCAGCGATCAGCACGTCCACTTTTACAAGGTCCGATACCCTGTAGCCTGTATGTTCATAGTCTATCGAAGCAAAACCCCTGGTAACGGATTTTATCTTGTCGTGAAAATCAATGATAAATTCGGCGAGGGGAAGGTCGTAAACAACCCTTACCCTGTCGGGAGTTATGTAATCCATATTTGAATAAATACCCCGACGGTCTTGACATAGCTGCATCACTTTCCCTACGTAATCGCCGGGCACGAATATGGTGACACGAATGAAAGGTTCGCTGATTTCCTCTATTTCACCAGATCCGGGAAAATCCGACGGCTTGTGGGCCTCTATGATGGACCCGTCAGAACATTTTATCCTGTATACGACGTTTGGCGCGGTGGCGACCAGATTTATGTCGAATTCCCTGTTTAACCGCTCCCTGGCAATATCCATGTGCAGGAGCCCCAGAAAACCGCAGCGAAAACCAAAACCAAGAGCTGTGGATGTTTCCGGTTCAAAGTAGATTGCCGAGTCGTTCAGCTGCAACTTCTCAAGGGCTTCGCGGAGTTCGCCGTAATCGTCCCTTTCAACGGGGTAAAAACCACAAAACACCACGGGCTTGATTTTCCTGTATCCAGGGAGAGGTTTCCGAGCCGGATTGCCGGCCGAAGTGATAGTGTCACCAACCCTCGCTTCGGATACCGATTTTATGTTGGCTACCATATATCCTACGTCTCCCGGTCCGAGTTCTTCAGCGGGACGCATATCCGGCCTGAAAAGGCCTACTTCTTCGACCTGGTAAGTCCTCGAAGTGGCCATGAAAGCTATGGTGTCGCCCGGTTTTATCGAGCCATTGGCAACCCTGATGGAACAAATGACACCTCTGTAATTGTTGTAGATGGAATCAAAAACCAAAGCCTGCAGTGGAGCATCGTTATTCCCTTTTGGAGGTGGAACCTTGTCGATAATTGCCTGGATTACACCGTCGATACCTGTTCCATCCTTGGCACTGACGAGGCAGGCTTCAGATGCGTCTATGCCTATGAGTTCTTCTATTTCATTTTTAACGACCTCGGGTTGTGCGGAGGGCAAGTCTATCTTGTTTATTACCGGCACGATCTCGAGTCCCTGTTCGACGGCAAGGTACGCGTTGGCCACAGTCTGGGCTTCCACTCCCTGCGAAGCGTCGACAACAAGCAGCGCTCCTTCGCAGGCAGCAAGCGAGCGAGAAACTTCGTAGCTGAAATCCACGTGACCCGGCGTATCTATCAGATTCAGAATGTATTCCTGTCCGTCCTCGGCCTTATATTTCATCTGGACAGGTACAAGTTTTATGGTTATCCCTCTTTCCCTTTCCAGGTCGAGGGAGTCCAGAACTTGCTCGCGCATGCTTCTTGCCTCGACGGTCATTGTCTTTTCCAACAGCCGGTCGGCCAAAGTAGATTTACCGTGGTCAATGTGTGCGATGATGCAAAAATTACGGATGCGGGACAATCTGCTTTCCATGACATCACTCCTAAAAACGAACGTCCCATATTTTAGCGGCACCCGACCCTATTGTCATTGGCTTTGAAAAGCTATGGAGCCGGTTTGGAAATTCACAGGTCACGTACGGCCCGGCCTTCCCGCCACCAGGCGAGAAGCTGGTCACAGGTGTTGATATTTCGGAAGGACTCGCGGTATCCAGGTATGGGATGCAACAGATCCTCTTCCACCAAAGTGACATGAAGGTCCTTGAAAACAGACGTTACCTTTCTTTGCCCGCTCTCGACCGCATGTTCAACCGGGCCGAGGCACGTCCTGGAATAAAAGGCGTGCAGCGGTTCCATATATCCGTCCAGCAAGGGAACCACAACGTCTGAAGCAGGTTCTCTTGACGCCCAGATGTGTCTTATGACGTTTTCCATCAGACTGGGCATGTCACTCCCGACCAGAAATATCCAGTCGTGAGACGCTCTTTTCAGACCTTGCAAAAGCCCTTCGAGCGGCCCTGCGCAACTTCTTGAGTCTGGAAGGATTTCATGAATCAGTTCAAAGTAACGTGAAGGTATTCCCCTTCTTTTGATAGTTTCGAAATCTTCGGGAGAACAGGAAAGCAGCACTTCTGGAAAGACCGAGGAAACCCGAACGAGCGTCTCGTCAATCAAGCTTTTACCGCCGACCGACAGGTACAGCTTTTTTTTGCCAATTCGTTTCCCGGCGCCACCGGCCAAAATAACGACAGTTACGGGTAAAAACCACCCGAAGCGATTGAACGTTTCCGGAAGGATCATATATATCCCTCAGACTACCCTTTCTGCCCTGGATATATCCTGTATTCCAATATATCTTTCACACAAACCTCGAATTATAAGCCAAAGGCATAATCCAGCAATCGAGGCAACATAACATCCTGCGAAGGCGGCTCGACAACGGGATCTCTTTCGCAAGATCTTCCTCGGATAAAGCCGGGAACATTCAAGATCCGGGAAATCCGTCAGCCTGGCAGCCCAAAAAACCGGTGAAAATGTCCCCCCGGATGCCTACATGCCCAGATAAGCCTTTCTGACCTCCTCTGAATCCAGAAGCTCTTTAGCCGTTCCGGAGTGTACAATCCTCCCCGTCTGGATTACGTACCCTCTGTGAGCGATCTCGAGGGCCTCCTGCACCATCTGTTCCACCAGGAGTATCGTCGTTCCGGATTTGTTGATCTCCACTATATTTTCCATAACCTTTTCGACCAGGGCGGGCATGAGGCCCAGGGAAAGTTCATCGATCATCAGAAGACGAGGTTTTATCATGAGCCCCCGCGCGATGGCAAGCATTTGCTGCTCACCACCGCTCATGGTTTCAGCCAGCTGTTTTTCGCGTTTGGCGAGAATAGGGAAAAGGTTGAAAACCTCTTCCATTCGCTCTTTTATAAATGACCTGTCGTTGCTTGTAAAAGCACCCAGTTCCAGGTTTTCCCTGACAGTCAGCTTGCCGAAAAGACGACGTCCTTCCGGGACGTAGCTTATGCCTTTTCGCAGCGTATTATGGGCCGGGGAATGAGTAATATCCTCACCGTTAAAACTGATTTTGCCTTTCCAGGGATGCATAAGACCAGCAATAGTACGCATCGTCGTGGTTTTCCCAGCTCCATTGGCACCGACTATGGCCACAATTTCACCCTCTTTTACTTCCAGGGAGACGCCATGGATTACAGGTATGCCGCCATATCCGCAATGTACGTTTTCGACTTTCAGAAGAACATCATTCATAACGTTTCGCCTGCCCCGATTCCTTAAGCCTTCGGCTGTATTTTTCACCAAAATACGCCTTTATGACTCTTTCATCGTTAATTATATCCCGAGGAGGGCCTTCGGCGATCTTTATGCCACCTTCGAGAACTACGACCTTGTCGGCTATCGGCATGATAGCTTCCATGATGTGTTCGACAATGAGAAGGGTCAAACCCCGGTCTTTCAATCTGCTTACCAGTTCGACCGATTCCTTTACTTCTGTCGTTGTCAATCCGGCCATGGCCTCGTCGAGCATTAAAAGTAACGGACTGGTAGCAAGGGAGCGAGCAACTTCAAGTCTCTTTTTTTGCCCGATAGTCAAATCTCCCGCAAGACGGTGCGCCAGGTCTTCCAGCCTGCAATCCCTCAGGCATTCCCACGCCAGCTCATGAGCCCTGTCTATGTCTTTTTCTCTCAAAAACGCGCCGACAAGGACATTATCGAGCACGGGCATTTCGC
>JAHDOX010000111.1 GCA_018434645.1 Synergistales bacterium
AGTGTGAAGGGGAGCTGAAAAAAATGGGAATGAACACCAGAGCCAAAATCAGGGATTTTCACCAGGCTCGATGGGATGAGCCGATCATATATGAGCTTTCCAGGCGGGGGGAGCGCGATATCCTCGTACCCGATTTCGAAGAAAGTATACAAGATTCGTGTATACCACAGGAAATGAGACGGAGCGAAGCCCCGAATCTCCCTGAAATGGCTCAGATGCGTGTCTTAAAACATTTCCTGAGGCTTTCCCAGGAAAACCTCGGAGCGGACCTGAACATAGATATAGGACAGGGCACTTGTACGATGAAATACAGTCCCAAAATAAACGATCAGCTGTCCGCCGATCCGAAAGTCGCGGAACTTCACCCCCGGCAGGACGAATCTACCGTACAGGGGTTGTTGAAGATGGTCCATGAAACGGACCTCTTTCTCCGTGAAATTTCCGGCATGGACCGATTCACCTTCCATCCGGGCGGAGGCTCCCATGCTCTTTTTACTATTGCTTCAATAATCAGGAAATGGATCGATAACAAGGGTGAATCGGGCAAGAGGGACGAGATCATAACGACGATTTTTTCCCACCCTTCCAATGCAGCGGTGGGCAAGCTGAAAGGATTCAAGGTAATAACTATATATCCCGGAGAAGACGGCCGGCCCGATATAGAAGCACTGAAGGCCGCCGTTTCCGAGCGAACCGCCGCCCTTTTGATAACCAACCCTGAGGACATCGGAATCTATAACTCGCGGATAAAGGAATTTACCGATATCGTCCACGAGGCGGGCGGCCTTTGCAGCTACGACCAGGCGAACCTGAACGGGATTATGGGTATTACCCGCGCCAGGGAGGCAGGTTTTGACTTGTGCTTTTTCAACCTGCACAAAACCTTCTCTTCGCCTCACGGATGCGGCGGGCCAGGTTCCGGCGTCGTAGGTGTAAGGGAAGAACTGGCAAAGTTCCTTCCTGTGCCTCTTGTCTCTTATGACGAGGCTCGTGACCGTTATTTCCTCGATTACGATGTACCTTGCACGATAGGGAAGGTCAAGGATTTCTACGGAGTAATACCGGCGATCTTGAGAGCCTACGCATGGATCCGAAGCCTCGGGGCCGATGGGATAGTTGAGGCGGCAAAAGTCGCGGTGCTGAACAACAACTATGTCTTCAGGAAGATCCTCGGTATAAAGGGAGCCTCTGCTCCCTACGCCGAAGGCGAGTTGAGGATGGAGCAGGTCCGTTACAGCTGGGAGCGTTTGACAAAAGAAACAGGTGTAACCACGGAGGATATACAAAGGCGTATGTTCGATTTCGGTGTTCATTACTGGACAAGCCATGAGCCATGGATAATCCCGGAGCCTTTTACCATTGAGCCAACCGAGTCTTATTCGAAGGATGAGCTGGACGAATATTTGGCAATTCTCGAGCACGTCGCAGGCGAGGCCTATTCGGACCCGGAAAAGGTTAAAGCCGCACCGCACCGAAGCACGATTCACCAGGTGGATCATGACTACCTGGATGATCCATCTCGGTGGGCCATAACCTGGAGGTCCTACAGGAAAAAATATGACGGTTATTTCAAGCCTAAAAAACGTGAGGTAAAACAGGAAGGATGAAAATGCTGGGGCTTGTAGTAAACCCCATTGCAGGCATGGGCGGTTCCGTCGGGCTCAAGGGGACCGACGGTCGGGATACATATGTAGAGGCCTTGAGACGCGGCGCTGTTCCCCACGCTAATGAGAGGGCACGCGAAGCTCTTGAAATCCTGCTGCCTCACAGGGATGAGATAGAAGTCCTTACGTGCCTTGTTCCCATGGGTGAACAAGCCGTTGCAGGAGCAGGGCTACCTTTCAGGATCATTTACGATAGATTTCCGGGGACCTTTTCCACCGGGAAAGATACGGAAGAAGCCGCAAGCTTGATGGCCCGAAGCGGCGTGGAGCTTTTGCTCTTTGCGGGTGGTGACGGTACGGCACGGAATATATGCAGGGCCGTTGGTACTGATATTCCGGTACTTGGAATACCAGCGGGCGTAAAGATACACTCCGGTGTTTTTGCTATAAATCCGGTAAAAGCCGGTGAAATAGCGAGAAACTTTCTTTTCGGGGCCAGTCGGCCAATGACGGTGGAAAGGGAAGTCATGGACATCGACGAGGATGCATTCAGAAAGGACCGTGTCAGGTCCCGTCTTTTCGGCTACCTTGCAGTCCCGCAGGATAAAAGAAGGGTCCAGCGGCCGAAAGCCGGTTCTTCCCCGTCGGAAAGCCTTTCGCAACAGGCTGTCGCGGCTGAAGTGGCCGAAAGAATGAGCCCGGGAAAAACATATTTTCTGGGGCCCGGGACCACGATAAGGGAGATTGCAAGGCTCCTCGGAATCAAAAAGACCCTGCTCGGGGTAGATGCCGTTAAAGACGGGCGTCTTTTGGCTTCTGACCTGACCGAGATGGAAATCCTCGAACTGGCGCAAAATGAACGATGCGGGATAGTTGTGAGCCCTATTGGAGGTCAGGGTCACATTTTCGGCAGAGGTAACCAGCAGATAAGCCCCAGGGTGATAAAGATCGTCGGGAAGGAGAACATAATAGTGGCTGCTACTTTGCAGAAGATTGCTTCACTCGGGGGAAGGCCTCTTCTCGTGGATACCGGAGACCTGAAACTCGATATGATGCTGGCGGGCCCATGGCCGGTGGTTACGGGTTATCACGAGACAAGCATGTACCCTGTTTCGTACTAGTCGGTCTCGGTCGTCAAAGAGGTCGGGGCATATATACCCCCGACCTCTTTGGTAAAAGACTCGAAAACTCGCTTTCGAGCCGGTTTGCCGAAATACCGCTTTGTTTTACCCCGACCGTGAAAGCCACGTTTTGAAGGAGCTTTTCAAAGCGGTTATTTCCGGGTTGATCGGCTCTTTAGTCGTATTACTTGGCGCAATCTTTTCCGAGCTCTCTCGCCTGGGCAGGCCAACCGGTGTTTTCGACATCATCGGGCCCGTAAACTCCTGATGCGCGCACGCCACCGAGAATCCGCATTCCCAAAAGACCTGCCGATTTTTCAAGGGCAAAATCCATTCCATTGAAGACATCCCTGGTTACGTCGCCCGCTGCCGCGATAAGGACACATCCTTTGTTTTTGAGCGTTTTCGGTGCCTTGTCTGAACAATAGGGCAAGAGCCTGTCCCAAAGGGGCTTTATCTGGGCACTCCAGGAATACCAATAGACAGGTGAGCAAAAAACAAGTACCTCGGCGTCATCTATGGCTTCGTAGGTTTCCTTCATGTCGTCTCCAATTACGCAGGGTTTGCCTTGTTCCCAACATTTACGGCAGTCCAAGCAGGGTTTTATCGATTTTTCGGAGAGTCTGAAAAAATTTACCTCGGCCCCGTTTTCTCGTGCCCCTTCTGCGAAAGCTTTGGCGAGCTTTTCAGTGTTTCCGTTTTTCCTGGGGCTTCCAAGGAAAACCAGTATTTTTTTCATAGTGATTCCTCCCTGTAAAAATTTTCGAAATTATCGTAAATTCTCACTATCTCAAGACGTGTGTCTTTGTCGACCGGTTCCAGTGGGGGTCTTGGAGGACCCCCGTAAAGACTTGCGTGATCCATCGCTGCTTTTAGTCCGGGAACTCCGAAACGTTTGGTGACGGCCTGGTTGATGTCGAGGAGGGCAAGCTGCAGATTCCTGGCCCGGTCCAGATCTTTCTTTTTGAAGGCTTCGAAAATAGCGCGACAGGCCTCGGGGAAAAGGTTGGCCACACCCATTGTAGCTCCCTTGCATCCTACGACAAGGGAAGGAAGCAAAAAACTTCCCGATCCGGCGAAGACACTGAAATTTTCTTCAGCATTTTTGCATATTTGCGAGATCTGAACGATATCGCCGGAACTATCCTTGATACCGATGATGTTTTCGTGCCTGGAAAGTTCGGATGCCAGACGCCAGTCCAGGTTCCATCCAGTGTTTGCGGGCATGTTGTACAAGACGACGGGTATGGGTGAAGCATCGGCGACTCTGTTGAAATAGTTCATTACCACGCCGGGAGTGTTCTGACCTTTGTAATAATGAGGAGGCAGAACCAGCACGGCGTCACAGCCCGCTTCGGCTGCGGCTGTGCTCAGTTTGATGGTTTCTTCCGTCGAGGCGCAATGGGTTCCTGCTATTATCGTGAGTGCGTTGCCGGAAAACCTGACAGAAGCCTTGAATAGCTCGAACTTTTCTGAAAAACTGAGAAGGGGCCATTCTCCGTTGGATCCGGCGATGACGAGACCGTCAAGGGAGGTGTTTGCCCAGTGACGGACGTTTTCTTCAAGGGCGCCGAAGTGAATTTTCCCGCTGTCCTCGAAGGGTGTGGGGATGGGCGCGAACATGCCCTGTAGTATCATAGTGTCATACGTCCTTTCAATGAAAAGAATTATGTTCAAGAATAGATCATGTACTAGACCGGTGCAAGAACTCTTTTGAGTACTTTACCCGGTTATCCGAAGCGGTGTGACGGAGGGAAGAATGAGCGAAGTCCGCGTGGGTACATGTTCATGGAGCGACAAGAATCTGCTGTCTAGCGGATGGTATCCGCCGCAAGCCCGTGATGCGGCCTCCCGCCTTAAATTTTACGCCAGGCATTTCGACACCGTGGAGATCGACAGCAGTTTCTACGCCATACCTTCGGAACCGGTATTATATCAGTGGGTATCGAGGACTCCTCCCGATTTTATTTTCAATATCAAGTCTTTCGGACTATTCACCCACCATGCCGTAAGTCCCAGGGTCCTTCCCGTAAAGTTTCAAGAAGATACGGCAGGGAAACGCCTTCGCCTGCAGGATTTGACAAAAGAGCAGCGGAGGACCCTCTGGGACATATTCTACGAACGGGTCATGATCCTGCACAGGATGGGAAGGCTAGGGTATCTTTTGTTCCAGTTCCCGTCCACTTTTGTCTATAGCAAGGCAGGGCTGGAATATATCAGGAGGCTGGCCGTGCTCTGCCGTCCAATAAAAGCTGCGGTGGAGATAAGGCACAATTCATGGATGGAAACATCGGCCAAGGAAAAACTGCTGGAACTTTTACGGGAAGAAAACATGGCCTACGTTGCCGTAGATGAACCAAAATTGCTTTGGACAGTCCCTTTCGAGCCGCATGTAACGGCTACGTGGGCTGCGGTCCTGAGATTTCATGGAAGAAACAGCGCGGCCTGGATGAAAAAGGGCGTTTCTGTCGCGGAAAGATTCGCTTACTGCTATGATTTGGCCGAACTCAGGGCCTTTGCGGAGGAAGCAGTCAGACTCGCCGATTCCTCCGAGCGGATTTATATGATGTTCAACAATTGCTACCGTGACTACGCCGTGAAAAATGCCCTGCAAATGAAGAGAATACTCGGCCTGGGGGGAGAACTTTCTTCCGGTGAACAAAAAAACCTGGATCTCGACGGAAGGCTATAATCAGTCCGGGCCTTTGCAGGGGTTTTGCTGTAATTTTGGAGGTGCGATTCATGAATATCCTTTTTGGAGGAAAAGCTTTCGAAAAACTGTTGCCTTTTTTCCGTCCGCTCCTTGAGGGGCATGTGCTTTCTGTCGCGGCGACGGAGGCCGACCTCTTCAAGGCCATAAAAGACGCCGAAATCCTGATTACGGGTCCTATACCCGTTTCCGGGGATCTTCTTGAAGTTTCTTCCCGACTCCGTCTGGTACAACAGTGGGGAGTCGGCGTGGAATTGATAGATATCGAAGCCTGCAACAGGAAGAAAGTGCTTGTCTGCAACGTTCCATCGCGAGGGACGGGCAACGCCGAGGGAGTGGCCGAAATTGCTATACTGCATTTGCTGCTTCTGACACGCAGATATCACAGGGCCTTGCAGAACCTGGAGAAAAAAAGGCTTTACGCGCCCCGGGGTGTCTCTTTGTGGGGCAAGAAATCCACCGTTATCGGTCTCGGCAATGTAGGGCAATGTATCGTGGAACGTCTTTCGGGTTTCGGAGTCGCCGTTACGGGAGTCAACAGGACATTAAGGCCCGAACTGAAAAACCTGGGTCTTCAGGAATTGCACGGTTTCGACGGTTTAAAGCCGGCCCTTGCGGGCAGCAGATTTATCTTTTTGGCTTTGGAACTGAACGATGCGACACGGGGTTTTGCCGGCGATGAGTTTTTCTCTTTGCTTTCCAAGGGTAGCTATTTCATCAATGTGGGAAGAGCGAATCTCGTCGAAAGGGGCGCCCTTGAAAGAGCCCTCGATGAAGGTGTTTTAGCCGGTGCAGGTCTGGACGTTTTCTGGAATGAGCCCGCAGACCCCGGGGACCCTCTCCTTTCAGATCCGCGGGTAGTTGTGACACCTCACATAGGCGGTATAACCGATGCGGCTTTTGAAAAAATCTCCGACTTTGTGGTGGAGAATGTAAGCCGGGTTGCTTCCGGCTTGAGACCCAAGTCCTTGCTTAACCCGGAGGTGCTCGAGGGAGCAGGATCATGAGTCGATGCAACGCCATAAAAGCCATGGCAAGTGTTCAAATGACGATACATATTGTATGGAAACCGTGCCTTTTCAGGTTTTTTCAGGCCGGTTCCTGAAGGAGAGCGGAATAAATAAAAATGGCCGTTGACGAACGGGAGGGGCAGGTGACAAGGAAACGAATATTGCGATTCGTCTATTTTGTTTGCGTGTTTTGTATCGCAGGAGCGTCCCTGTTTGTTTACGGAGCCTGGTGGAAACGTTACCTTGATCAAAGACCGGACCTGGTAGTGGCTAAACCCTATGTTCACAGCGACCAGGTTCCAGTTGAAGTGGTGCTCTTATGGCGCGAACAGGTCGTACACTCCCCTTTCGGGGGGCGTGTACGGTACCCGGAAGGACCGGGACCTTTTTATGCGGCCGTCAAGGACACAGTGGCCATGATCGATGCTGCAAACGGCAAGACCTATGCGTTGACGGTGGAATCTCCGGGGTATTTTGTAGCCGGTTTGGACGGCAGGGAAGGGCGATGGGGATACAACATGCTATGGCAGGGGATGTCGCGTTTCCCGAAGGTATCTTCATTGAAACTGATTTCCGAAGGTGCCATGCTGGAAAAAGGCGACCCGGTAGGGAAGATAGTTTCCCAGCCGCAGCCTCTCAGGGCTTTGGCTTATCTCGAAGCGGTGGCCGGGCTGGAAGAGGAGATCGCAAGTCACAAGTTGTATTTGAAAAAAAGTGAAACGGCTCTGCCCTTCGAAGCTGAAATAAGGGCCGCCAAATCCATGGGAAAAGTTGTAAAGATGTACCTTACTCTACCCTTTTTCCCCGAGTCGTTGATCCTGTCAAGAAAGGAAAACTACCTGCTTTATCTTGGAGAGAGAAAGGGTGTAGTTATTCCAGAAAGTGCCGTTTTTACAAGGAGTGGAAAACTCTGGGTTTACCATGTTGAAGGTGATACTTCGCGTTCGAGGGAAATCAGGGGTATGCCTCTGCAAAAGGGACGGTTTCTGGTTACCTCGGGGCTTTCTCCGGGAGAAACCGTGCTTGCCGATGGCGAAAAAGGCAAGGAAGGAGTGATTAGAATATGGTAGAATCCCTTTCCATTGCCGAAAGGGTGCTGGAAACAAGAAGGAGAATCGAAGAAGCGTTGGAAAGGTCCGGACAAGGCAAAAGGACAGTACGGCTTGTGGCGGTGACTAAAACGAGGACCGTTGAAGAAATGGTCGAGGCTGTCCGTTGTGGAGTCGATGCCATCGGAGAGAACAGGGTACAGGAAGCCGTGGAAAAAAGACCTCAGTGGCCTGAAGACGTGGACATATCCTGGCACATGGTGGGTTATTTGCAACGAAACAAGGCCAAAAAAGCCCTGGAGGTGTTTTCCTGTATCCAAAGCCTTTCGACCAAACGACTTGCCGATACATTGCAGCGCCTTATGACGGACAAAAAAGACCCGTTCCCGGTTTTGATAGAAGCAAATATCTCGCAGGAGGAATCCAAAAATGGCGTGGATCCTTCGGATGCCGAGGAATTAGCTGAGTACGTAATCGGTTCATGTCCGGGTCTGCGGCTTGATGGCTTTATGGGCATAGCCCCTTTTACGGAGGATGAAGGCGTTTTGAGGCGTTCTTTCTCGCGGCTGAGATGTCTCAGGGATGAAATCTCTACTCGACTGGGAGTGAATTTACCTGAATTATCGATGGGGATGAGCAACGATTTCGAAATAGCAGTGGAAGAAGGTAGTACTATGGTCAGGATAGGAACAGCCCTTTTCGGTCGCAGAAAGACTGGCTGAGCAAGCCGCCCGGTACGGGGGTCAAAAAAGTGAAAGGTGGGATGAGGTGTGGGGGATATCCTGACGGTTCTTGATGTCGAGACCGTTTCCTTCAGGAAGGTCTTTAAAGGTTACAGTTCTGAAGAAGTTGAGGAATTCCTCGAGAAAGTAGCTGAATCGCTACAGGCATACTCGGAACGAGTAAAGACGCTGGAAAACCGCATTACTCAGCTGGAAGACCAGCTGAAGGAATATCAGGAGATCAAGACCTCTCTCCAGGATGCTCTTGTTTTGGCCCAAAAGAGTGCCGAGGAAAGGGTGAGCAACGCCGAAAACAAGGCGGAAGTTATCCTTGCTGAGGCGGACGCCAAAGGGCATAAAATAATAATGGAGGCGAAGGAACAGGCTGATGCTTACAGAAGGGACATCGAGCGGTTGAGACAGGTGCGTTATCAGTTTGTCGCCGAGTTCAAGGGTCTTGTCTCAAAGTTTTCTTCTATGCTGGATGCCCTGGAGACACCGCAGTTCCGTGAGGACAAAGATGGAAACCGCGAGGAGCAGACATTTTGACGAAGGAACACATCGAGCTCGAATCACCTGTACGTTTCCTCAAGGGTGTAGGTCCCGCCCGGGCCGAAAGGCTTGGCAGGCTGGGGATACAGACCGTTGAGGACCTCTTGTGGCATTTTCCCAGAAGATACGAAGACAGGAGGGATCTGACTACCCTCGCTTCTTTGGAACATGGGAAATTTCACTCTATCATTGCACGGGTCGTTTCGATAGAAAAGCGGAAGACCAGGCGTAAAAACATGTCACTTACGGTTGCCCTTCTTACTGACGGGTCCAGCCTCGCCCAGGCGGTATGGTTCAACAGGAAGGGTCTTGATAAAATTTTACCGCCGGGTTCCCGGGCGGCCTTTTATGGAAAAGCAGAAAACTGGCGAGGAATTCTGCAGATAAATAACCCCGAGTTCGAGGTGCTGGACGAGGAAGGATCTCCGGAAGACACCGGTGCAATAGTCCCCATATATCCTGGCACACAGGGACTTTTTCAAAGGTGGATAAGGGAAACGATACGGCGGACATTGCCTTTGGTCATCCCGGAAATGCAGGACGTAATTCCTGTGGATATCAGAAAAAAACACGGCTTCATGTGCGTGCAGAAAGCGATAACCCAGATGCATTTCCCCGAAGATGAAAAAAAATGGCGTGAAGCACGCCGTCGGCTTGCTTTTGAAGAGTTCTTTTTTCTCCAGCTTGCCCTTGGTTTCAGGAGAAGACGTTATGAAGAGGATTTGCGCGGCCCTGTCCTCCAAGGAAACGGTGAAATGGTCCGCCGGTTCAAGGATGAAATATTGCCCTTTGCTCTGACTCCGGCCCAGAGGCGTGTAATGGGCGAAATTATCAGGGATATATCACGGCCGGTCCCAATGAACAGGCTTTTACAGGGAGATGTAGGTTCGGGAAAAACCGTGGTAGCTGTGATGTTCATGCTTTGTGCGGTAGACGCCGGATGCCAG
Source organism: Synergistales bacterium (assembly GCA_018434645.1). Lineage (GTDB taxonomy): Bacteria > Synergistota > Synergistia > Synergistales > Thermovirgaceae > UBA1876. Next base: position 9,716 of record JAHDOX010000111.1, read on the forward strand.
GCAGCACTTATGGCTCCGACGGAAATACTTGCCAGGCAGCACTACGAAAATGTCCGTGGCTGGTTTGAATCCCTCGGACTCAGGGCGACTCTCTTGTCCGGTTCACTCACGGCAAAAGAGAGAGCGGAAACGCTTGAAGGAATAAGAACCGCCAGGTACGACCTGGTCGTAGGGACACATGCCCTGCTTGAAGACGACGTCCGTTTTTCAAGGCTCGGTGCGGTTGTCGTGGACGAACAGCATCGGTTCGGTGTTTTACAGCGTAACAGGCTGTCGGCGAAGGGGGAGCATCCGCATGTCCTTGTGATGACGGCCACCCCTATTCCGAGAACGCTGACTCTATCGGTCTACGGGGACCTTTCCGTCTCCGTGATCGACGAACTGCCGCCCGGAAGGAAGAAAGTTACTACAAAAAGCGTTCCAAAGACCTCGCGGGATAATCTCCTGCTGTTTTTGAAAAAAGCAATGGGATCGGGAAGACAGGTTTACTGGGTGTGTCCACTTGTGGAAGACAACGAGGACCTGTCGATTCCGTCCGCGGAAAGGCGTTTCGAACAGCTAGCGAACCTGTTTGGTGCGGGAAGGGTAGGACTTTTGCACGGGCGCTTGAATGCCGGAGAAAAAGAAAAGACAATGAGCGCTTTTATACGCCACAAAATAAAAATGCTTGTAGCGACCACTGTTATCGAAGTAGGTATCGATGTTCCGAACGCGACGGTAATGGTCATCGAGGAAGCCCACAGATTCGGCCTTTCACAGCTTCACCAGTTACGCGGAAGGATAGGTAGAGGGGCAGAACGAGGATATTGTTTTCTGCTCGGTGATCCGACGACGGACGAGGGTAAATTCCGGATAAACGTAATGTGCGAAACAAGCGACGGATTCAGGATTGCCGAGAAGGATCTAGAGCTTCGCGGCCCCGGCGAGGTATGCGGACTGCGGCAGCATGGGATAACCGATTTTCGGGTGGCCGACCTTCTCAAGGACAGGGACTTGCTCGAAACGGCACGTGAGGAGGCGATTGAGTTGATTGAAAAAGACCCGACTCTCCAGGGACATGAAGCCCTGCGGGAAGTGTTGTTCAGACGTTTCGAAAAAAACCTGGACCTGGCGGTGACTGGATGAGTAAATCCCTGGAAAAGGTTGTTACTGAAGCCATAAACATATTATCGCGCCGGGAGTACACGAGGTGGGAGCTTGGGCGTAAACTGCTTGCCAGGAATCATCCCGCGGACCTCGTGGAAAAAGCCCTGGACGAAATGGAAAAAGCAGGTTACGTAGACGACAGGGAATACGCGCGGCGTTTTCAGGAAACCCGGGATGAATGGGGTTATCGGCGACTGAGAGACGAACTTGCCCGGAGAGGAATAAGCAGACAGGTCCTTGATGAGACGCTTGTCTTTGACGAAGACGAAGAATTTCGGAGAGCCCTTTGCCTGGTCCGTTCATGGAAACCGCAGCTCACGGAAAAACAGATAGTCGGGCGGCTTCTGCGGCGTGGGTTCCGGGAGGACGTAGCAAAAGGGCTGGCACGAAAGTCTTGTGGAGAAACTTCGTAATCGGTAGAATACTTGCTGAATCTCATTGCGTTTCTGTATTCGACATTATTTAAAGGGCAGATGACGCAACTTGACAACGGAATAGGAGTGATGCACGCATGTTGCCTATAGTTTTTGTTTCGGGCATTGCCATCGGCATCGGTGCCGGTTTCCTCCTGTACAGATTGCATGCTAAAAGGCAACTAAAGGGAGCTCAAGACCAGGCTGACAAGCTTATCAAGGAAGCTTTTCAGGAAGCCGAGCAGCGAAAACGGGAAATGCTGACGGAAGCAAAGGAAGAAATCCTGCATCTTCGCCAGGATGCAGAAAAGGAAATCAGGGAGCAGCGAAGCGAGCTGCAGCGAGCCGAAAGAAGGCTTGAACAAAAGGAAGAGAACCTCGACAAGAGACTGGAGAATCTTCAGAAAAAGGAAGACGAACACAGGCAGAAGCAGGAAGAGTTGCGGACCAGGATGGAGGAAGTAGAAACACTGAGGCAGGAACAGATCCAGCGCCTCGAGAAGATAGCCGCCATGACCAGGGAAGAAGCCCGTGAGCAACTTCTAAAAGAAGTGGAAGAAGAGGCTTCTCACATAATAGGGCTTCGTATCAAGGAACTTGAGGAAAAGGCGAAACGGGAGGCCGAGAAGAGATCGAGGGAGATAGTGGTCAGTGCGATACAAAGGTGCGCCGTAGACCATACCTCTGAAATGTCCGTCAGTGTCGTAAATCTTCCATCCGACGAAATGAAGGGTCGTATCATAGGACGCGAGGGAAGAAACATACGCGCTTTTGAAACCTTTACCGGCGTCGACCTGATAGTCGACGATACGCCCGAGGCCGTAACGTTGAGCAGTTTCGACCCGGTACGCAGGGAAGTGGCCAGGATCTCGCTTGAAAAGCTTGTTCTGGATGGCAGGATACACCCTGCCCGGATCGAGGAAATCATCGAAAAGTCGCAAAAAGAAGTAGAGGAAATGATCCTTGATGCAGGGGAAGAAGCCCTGCTGGAAACAGGGATCAAAACCATGCACCTGGAACTCGTAAAGCTCATCGGGCAGTTGAGGTTTCGGAGCAGTTACGGACAGAATGCGTTGAATCACAGTCTTGAGGTGGCCCACGTGGCTGGGATTATGGCGGCTGAGTTAAACCTTGACGAAACTATTGCCCGAAGGGCTGGTTTACTGCATGACATAGGAAAGGCAGTAGACCATCAGGTTGAAGGACCTCATGCGCTGATCGGGCGCGACCTTGCAAGGCGTTACGGGGAAGCGCCGGAAATCGTAAGCGCCATAGCCTCCCATCACGAAGACGAAGAGATGACATCGGTATATGATGTCCTGATCGCAGCGGCGGACGCAGTAAGTGCCTCACGCCCCGGAGCAAGGCGGGAAAGCCTTGATTCGTACATAAAACGGTTGGAGAAGCTGGAAAGCCTGGCCAAAACGTTCAATGGCGTGAGTAAGGCTTATGCGATACAGGCAGGCCGTGAAATCAGGGTAATGGTTGCTCCTAGTATCACGGACGATGGGACGATACAGAAAATGGCCTATGATATTGCAAGAAAAATCGAGGATGAAATGAAGTATCCCGGACAGATCAAGGTCGTTGTCGTAAGAGAGACCCGGTCAGTGGAATACGCCAGATAGGAGAAAGCGTTTCATGAAAATTCTTTTTATCGGCGACATTATGGGCAAGCCGGGACGTAAAGTCCTGAAAAATCTTTTGCCGGAGATAAAACATGAATACGGTCCTTTTGATTTCAAAATCGCGAACGCCGAAAACGCGGCGGGTGGTTTCGGGCTCACCGAGAAAGTTATGGAAGAGCTCTTCGATATGGGGTTGGACTGCCTGACCAGCGGGAATCACATATGGGACAAAAAGGAATTCCTCCCGGTCCTCGATGGCGAGAAAAGAATACTCCGCCCTGCGAATTACCCCGACGGTTGTCAGGGGATAGGAAACACGGTTTTTTCCGTAAAGGGGATAGAAGTGGCGGTGGTGAACCTGCAAGGAAGGGTTTTTATGACCCCCATTGATTGCCCTTTCAAAAAAGCCGATGAAATTCTTGAAAAGCTCGAAACACCTGTCATCATCGTCGATTTCCACGCCGAAGCTACGTCGGAAAAAAAAGCTCTCGGACTTTACCTCGACGGGCGGGTGTCCTGTGTTATTGGAACACATACGCATGTTCAAACTGCCGACGAACAAATCCTCCCGGGAGGAACTGCCTATATTACCGACGCAGGGATGACCGGAGGACAAGCTGGAGTAATCGGTATGGACAAGGAAAGCGTATTTCACCGGTTTTTAACCGGAACCCCTTCGAAATTCGAGGTTTGTAATGACAATGTCGAGGTACAAGGACTTGTGATTGAGATAGATCCGACCAGTGGAAAATCACTTTCTGTTTCGCGGGTGTCGAGGTATTAAATTCAAGGAGCAGTAGATATGGCAAAAGATGCGACGGGAAAATGAAAAAAAGAGGCGGGGCTTTTGCCCCGCCTCTTTTTTAGCAGATGCGCGGAAGGATCTCGCCAACCGGCATATCTACAAGCCTTATCCCGCCTGCTTCGGTTCTCATTCCCACGTAGCCGGAATTTTCTGCGGTCAATCGTCCGATACACGTTGCGTCACGGGCGAGGTCGTGTTTTTTCAGACGGTGGATCGTTTCGTCGGCATCATCAGGTGAAACGGCGATGACTGCGCAGCCCTCGCAGGCCAGATAGAGCGGATCAAAACCGAGGATGTCGCAAACAGACCGAACTTCAGGGTCTATGGGCACCATGTTCTCGTCGAAAAGAATCCCTAAAGAAGCTGTTTCGGCCCATTCGCAAAGCACAGTACCCATGCCGCCCCTGGTGCAGTCTCTCATGCAATGTAAACCGGGGATATCAAGTATGTCTTTGACAAGCGGCCAAAGAGGGGTGCAATCGGATTTGAGGGATCCGGCAGACAGGTTATACCGCGCTGCCGCTACTGCAGCACCGTGTCTGCCTATGGATGTCGTAACTATCAAGGTGTCGCCGGCTTCGAGCCTGTCGGCGCCAATATTCCTTTCGGGAAGCGGCTTGCCCAGGGCGCAGGTGGTTATGAAAAGACCGTCTACCTGGCCCCTGGGCACGATTTTCGTGTCGCCCGATATCAGTTCGATGGAAAGTTCGGCGCACACAGATCCGGCGCTTCGCATGTAAGAAAGCAATTCGCCTTTTGCAAGACCCTCCTCTGCGACAAGGCTCATAGCGAGGTATCTAGGTTCGGCACCGCGCATGGCCAGGTCGTTGACGCTTCCGCAAACGGCGAGCTTGCCGATGTCTCCGCCCGGAAAAACCCGGGGAGTTATGGTGTACCCGTCGATGGTAACAGCCAAACCTTTTTCCGGAATGGCGCAGTCCTCCTGTTCCAGACCTGAGACTCCAAAAGAGGAGATAATGTCCGAAACGAGTTCAGACGTAAGACGTCCTCCGGAACCATGTCCCGTGCTTAGGCGTTCCATGAGACCTCTGCCCCCTTTCGAGCAAATGAATAGTAGGCGGCGCAGGTTCCTTCGGTTGAAACCATGCAGGGGCCTACCGGATGAGCGGGAGCGCATGAAGTTTCAAAGAGAGGGCACTCAAGGGGGGAAATTACCCCTTTAAGCACGTCGCCGCATCGGCAACCACGCGGAGGTTTAACCTTAGCAACCGTGATTTTTAACATGGATTCTGCATCAAAATTACTGAAAGCATCACGAAGCTTGTAGCCAGATCCGGAGATTTCCCCCAGCCCTCTCCAAGAAGCAGTAGTGTTTTCAAATACCCTTTTGAGAAGACTCAGAGCTTTTTTGTTGCCCTCGGGGCGTACTGCGCGTGGATACATGGACCGCACAGTCGGACGGTCGGTTCTTATTTGGCGAAGGATCTCCACTATGCCGAGCATTATATCCCGGGCTTCGAATCCTGCGACAGCGCAAGCCTTGCCGAAGAGGTCAGACAAAAAACGATAAGGTTCAAGCCCTATGATCACGCTCACGTGTCCAGGAAGCAAAAAACCGTCGATCGACAGGTCGGGCGCTTCCGCCAAAAGCCGAAGGGCCGGTGGAACCCGCTTGTGAAGGCAGAGTACGAAAAAATTTCGCAGATTTTTCTCCTGCGCATCCAGGATTACCGAAGCCGTTGCAGGAGCTGTAGTTTCGAAGCCGATGCCCAGAAAGACCACGCGCTTGAGTGGGTTTTCTTCGGCAAGCTTCAGAGCTCCAGCGGCCGAGGTGACGACTTTGACCTCACGTCCCCTGGATCGTGCTTCCAGAAGCGAACCGTGACTGCCTGGTACGCGCAGCATATCTCCGTAAGTGGCGACTATAGTGTCTTCAAGGTCGGCCGAAGCTATGGCTGCGTCAATTTCCCCCTGGTCAGTGACGCAGACCGGACAGCCCGGGCCTGAGACAAGATGAATCTTTTCGTGGAAAAGGGATTTCAGACCGTTTCTGAAAATCGATACCGTATGAGTCCCGCATACCTCCATAATGGTCGTTTCTCCCTTTACGAGACTCCTGGCGGCATCTGAAAGGATGGCAATTTCTTTTCGTTTGCTCTTTTCAGACATTTTATTCGGCCGCCAGTTGACGGATTTCATCCCAAAGGCTATCTATTTCTGCTTCTTCCGAAGGGTTTATTTTTTCTATGGCAAAACCCGCGTGGACCAAAACCATATCGCCAACCGCAGCAACGGGCAGAAGGTCGGTTCTTATTTCGACCTCAATGGGGCCTGCCGCAGCTACAGCGGATTTGTCATCAATTATTTGGACGATCTTGTGAGGTATGGCCAGTCACATTTCGTTTTCTCCTTTCAGGTTGCTTTTTTACGATCTTTAGCGACAAACATTTTAGCCTTATTGTGGTGAAAGTTAAAGGGCAAGGGCGTCGCTCCGCAGGAATGGCTCTACGTTGAGATATAGATTTTAACGGCCTGCGGCGCGACAATTCTATGCTCGTAAGGCAATTCAAGTTCAGTACGAAAAACAAAAATCAAAAACGGGACATACAGGCTAGTGCCTGTACGTCGCTCCGCAGGCCTTATTTCCCATCTGTTCCAAGCTACTTCGGCCTGCGGCGCGACAATTCTATGCTCGTAAGG
>JAHDOX010000025.1 GCA_018434645.1 Synergistales bacterium
AAAATATATTACAACTATTTGTAGTCATTTACAAGAGGCCCGCTCTTCTTTTTTCTCTCCTTTTATGTCATCTCAGAATCCGACCTGTCCAGGAGGAATTCTTTCATCATTTCGAGACTCAAGGGCCTGCTGAAAAAATAACCCTGATAGGCGTTACACTCTCAACCTTTCACCAGTTCCAGTTGTTCCAAGGTTTCTACACCTTCTGCTACAGTAGAAAGGCCCAGGCTGCGGGCGATGGCTACGATGCTGGTCACGATTGCAGCGGCGCTTGGATCTATAACCACGTCGTTTACTACTTTATAACGCTGTTGGTCGTCCTTGATGAACATTACGTCGGAACTGGTGTTTATAAACGCGTTTTGACGCTCTTCACTGTCCCTCAGCGCTTCTTCGGCCTTAAGCCTGGATGTGACGTCATGTATGATCGAGAAAAGGTACGAGTCGCCTTTTATTAAAAACAGACCACTATTATTTTATCTGTCTTCTCGGTAAAACATCAAGAGGTCCATTTCATTAACAGGCTTAATACAACGGGGCTGTGCTAAACCCAGCCCCGTTTTTGGAATCTGTAAATCGCCAAAATCGTTATGCTGCCTACCCGTCAAGGAGATCTTTCATCCGGCTGAGTCCTTCCCGTATATCATCAACTCCGATACCGGAGTACGCCAGCCTTATGTAAGATTGGGTCTCGCCTTCAAGGGGCGACCCAAAGTGGTTTCTGGTAGTAAATGAAACGCCGGTCTCCTCAAGGACTTTTTCCCTGAATTCTTCCACCGTTTCCACCCCAAGTCGGCTCATGGCTTCCGTTACGTTCGGGTACAAGTAGAAGGTGCTTTCGGGTCTGCTCACATGGACACCTTTCATCGAATTAAGAAGATCCACGGCGGCGTCACGGCGCTCCTTGAGAATTTTCATCATTTTTCTGTATTCATCCAACGGACCTTCAAGAGCCGCGACCCCGGCCCACTGGACAAACTGGGTCGTGCAAGATTCATCATTGACATTGAATTGTGAGATTTTTTCCACCATGTTTTTGGGACCGATCGCAGCTCCGAGTCGCCAACCAGTCATGGCAAATTTCTTCGAGAATGTATACAAGATCAGCGTTCGTTCGAACATGCCCGGAAGAGAAGCGATGCTCTTGCCCTCTCCCTCGTAGAGTATGTCGAAATATGCTTCGTCGCTCAAAACGACCAGGTCGTGTTCTACGCAGAATTTCGCCAGGTTCTCCATCTCCGCCTCGTCGGAGGCCGCGCTGGTGGGGTTATGGTAGTTGTTATAGATAAGTAGTTTGGTCGCCGACGTTATCTGCCTTTCCATAGACTCGAAATCGAGGGCGAAGCCGCTTTCGGTCTCAAGGAATTCGTATGGTTTCGCGACTCCTCCGTGAAAGCGGATCATAGACTCGTAGATAGGATAACCGGGGTTCGGATAAAGGACCTCGTCGCCCGGGTCCATAAACGCCATTACAAATTTGCCTATTACGGGTTTGCCTCCTGGCTGGACGCTGATATTTTCGACATTCAGAGACAATCCTCTGGCGCATCCCACATCCCTGGCAAGAGCTTCCCTCAAGGGGCGGATGCCTGCATTGGGACAATAGCCGGTCTTGCCTTCTTCCAGCGCCCTGAAAGCAGCTTTCCGGATGTGTTCAGGTGTCTGAAAGTCCAGGTCACCCAAATGAAAAGGATAGACCTTGACGCCCTTTGATGCCAACTCCGCTGCCTCTGCACCTACGGCAAAGGCCGTTTCCGTTCCCAAAAGACTCATCCGCTTCGCAAAAGCCGGTGCCACTTTACGTCACCTCTTTTTCATTTCTAAAACATCCCGCACGGCGCCGGCCACCGCTTGCGCCGTGAGTCCGTAGGATTCCATCAATTCCTCCGGGGAACCTGATTGCCCAAAAACATCCTGCACTCCTACCGTGCGGACAGGGACCGGAGCGTGTCGGCATAGCACCTCTGCAACGGCACTTCCAAAACCTCCCATAACCTGGTGTTCCTCGGCGGTCACGACGGCGCCTGTTTCCTGAGCCGAATCCACAACGGTCATGATATCCATGGGCTTTACCGTCGGGCAATTCAGGACCCTTGCGGAAATCCCCTCGTCCTCGAGCATCCGCGCGGCTTTGAGAGATTCGTACACCATTACTCCGCAGGCTATTATTGTTACATCAGAACCATCCCGGAAAACTTGCGCCTTCCCTACCTCAAAAGGGGTATCAGGGGTAGTAATGACAGGAACTTTCTCACGGCCGAAGCGGATCACGACGGGGCCGTCGATTTCCGCCGCCGCCCTTACCACTTTTACGGTTTCATGGTAGTCACAGGGTACTATGACGGTCATACCTGGAATCGTCCGTGTGATGGCTATGTCTTCGAGTGCCTGGTGGGTAGCTCCGTCGGGGCCGACGGATATGCCGCCATGGCCAGAGCCGACCTTAACGTTGAGACCTCCGTATGCCACGGTCGTCCTGAGCTGATCCCAGGCACGACCGGTGCAAAAAACCCCATAGGTACTGACAAAGGGGATCTTGCCAACCAGTGAAAGTCCTGCCGCAAGGTTCATCATGTCCTGTTCGGCAATGCCCGTTTGAATGAACCTTTCAGGAAAGGTATCCCGGAAACGGTCCACTCTGAGAGAGGAAGTGAGGTCCGCGCCGAGAACTACCACGTTTGGATTCGTCCCGCCCAGTTCGACCAACCCGTCGCCGTAACCGAAACGGGTCGGAATCTTCTCCACCTCAGTCCATATATTTTCGACAAGCGACACGGCGGTCATCTTCTTTCACCCCCGTCGAGCTCTTCCAGGATTTGCGCAGCCAAATCGGGGCCGGGTGCTTTCCCATGCCAACCGGCTTCGTTTTCCATGGATTTCACTCCCTTGCCTTTTACAGTGTGCGCGATAATTACAGCAGGTTTGAAATGGCTGTGACGAAATCTGCCGAAGGCCCGAACCAGATCGCATACATTGTGACCGTCTACCTCGATCACGTTCCACCCAAAAGCCCGCCACTTGTCGGCCAGTGGTTCGAGTGATTTCACATCGCAGGTCCAACCGTCTATCTGCAGGCCGTTTCTGTCCACGATTCCACAGAGATTGTCGAGCTTGTAATGGGCCGCCGTCATGGCCGCTTCCCAGATCTGCCCCTCATCAAGTTCGCCATCTCCCATCAGGCAGTAGACACGGTTGGACTTTCCATCCATTTTGAAACCCAGCGCCATGCCGGAAGCTATGGAAAGCCCCTGCCCGAGGCTTCCCGTAGAAGCTTCGAGGCCTGGAAGTTTTTTGCGGTCTGGATGACCTTGTAATCTGGAGCCGAAGGCCCTTAAAGTCTGAAGTTCTTCAACGGGGAAATATCCTGCCTCCGCAAGGGTCGCGTAAACAACGGGACAAGCATGTCCTTTCGAGAGGATGAAGCGATCACGCTCCTCCCAGGCCGGGTTTCCCGGATCATGGCGCATAACCTCGAAATACAGTGACACCAGGATTTCCACCGCGGAAAGGGACCCTCCAGGGTGGCCGGAACCTGCCGCCGCCAGCATGCTGATGATGTGACGGCGGATTGTCAGGGCGATTGCTTCCAACCTCTGCCGCGCCTTCTCCTCCATAAAAAAACCTCCTTTTTACAGGTTTGGTCGTTTTATTGACCGAAAGAACGCTGTTTCACAAGGCATATCATGCTCGAAACTTCCAGGACAGCATAAACTTACTTTCACAGACAAGACAAGGGAAATACCTTTTCCCGATAACATGCTGGCGCAAGTTTCCTGGTGGCATAATGGGTCGAATCCCGGTTGGGCATAAAAGCGGGAAAGAGTTGCTCTCACCTTTTTCGCAAGTCCTCCCTCCGCCTGGTCAGAATACGGTAAAAAGGGTGAACCTCGTTGTTTTTGAGGTTCAGGGCGGGCTTGAGAAGACCTGTTAATTCTTTTTCCAGCGTCCAGGGTTCTTCGTGGCAAACCCAGGTGACGTAACCATTTTCACATATCCACTCCGTCAACCTTTCTTCGCTTTCACCGAAATTGAGCTTGAATCCCGGAAGATGATTGACCACTAGTCCCAGTTCCTCGACGAGGCAGGCTCCAAGGCTGTATCGAAGGGTGGATTGCCGGGCAGTTCCACTGATGTGAGTCCTTATTCGCTTCGGGAGTTTTCTCTTGCTGTACCAGACGCTTGGCACTACTCCTACGTAAAGCAGGGCTTTACCGTCAATAAGGTGTTCGTAGTGGCCGCTTCTTATACCGAGCTTGTGGGGTTCAAAAAACCAGGCATATACGCCTCGTCTGTCGGGAAGTTTTATCTTCCTCAAATAGATATCCCTGGCTCCTGTCATAATCTCCGGATTCAACAATTGCGACAATATTGGATCTTTCCCCAGCTCTCCGATCATGGGACACCTCCCGTGATTCATTACCCTCCTGAACCTGTGCCCAAACATTTCAGCTTCTCAAAAATTCACACTCTGTTTCCTGTTTATTTTACAGCGTTATTGCGAAATTACCCGCAAATCCTCTTTGCTGAATTCGCTTCGCCTTTTCTATTCTATAATGAGCAGGAAATGAGATGGAGGGAGAGAGAATCGAAGTGAAAAAATTCCTGATTTCCTTGTTCTTTACTTTAACGGTAGTTAGTATCACTACAAATCAGGCTTCGGCCGAAAGGGACATAATTATCGCTACAGGTACCGTCGGTGGGTCTTATTACCCCATGGGAACGGTTATAGCAAAAATCTGGAGCGAAAACATCGAAGGTACCAGAGCCAAAGCAATAAAGACAGCGGGAACAGTTGAAAACATACAGTTGATGAAAGAGAACAAGGCTGACGTGGCCTTTCTTGATGGGCTGTATTATTATGCCTACATTGGAAAAGGAATATATGAGGGGAACCCCCACCAATTCATAAGGGCCATCGTGCCTTTATACCCTGAGCCCATATTCCTTCTCTCCAATAAAGACAGTGGGATAAATGGCCTTGCCGATTTCAGAAAACACAGGGTATCTATAGGCAAAGTTGGCAGCGGAACCGAAGTCACTGCGCGAGAACTCCTCGAAGCCGCGGGGCTGGACCCGGGCCACGACATAATACCCTTCAACCTGGGTGTCGCTGAGACAGCAACGGCTTTCGCAGAAAACAAGATAGATGCGGCAATCGTGGCAGGTTCTGTCGACATGGCGGGAATCAAGGAAACGGCGGCAATTAACTCCGTCGAATTCCTTAGTGTCCCAAAGGATATAATGGAAACAATCATTGGTAAAACTCCCTATTGGGTTCCCTGCATAATTCCTGCCGGAACATACACGGGACAAGGCAAAGACATAGAAACATACGCCAGCTGGAACGTACTCGCAGTTCACGTGGATCTTCCAGCGGATACAGTGTTTGAAATGGTCAGGGTTCTCTACGAAAAAAAAGAAATGCTGGTCAATGTCCGCCCGGTAATGGAATCGATGAGACCTGAAAACCTTAAATACATCCTTATACCTTTTCATCCAGGTGCCGAAAGATTTTACAATGGGTTCTAACTTGCCTTAAAAAGCAGTTTTAATGAGTAATGACAGACTTTATAATCTCAAAGGCCGGAAACTTTTGTTCATGCACCTCCTCTGAGAAAATGCATCCTGAATCGCCGCAGGAAGTTTTCAAAAAGATCTTCCTCCGCTTCTATCCGGAGTTTCACCACCGGGAAATGCATGGGACCGAGCAATTTGGTACGTTCTTCCAGAAAAACCACCCGCCACCCCGGGCCCTCTATCCTGTATTTATCGGATTTTTCCCCTCCATTTGTCAACAACCAGCCCTCGATCTCTTCACGCTTGAGTCCACGTTTTTCCATCGCCAACGACCGTCGCATTTGCCATCACCTCTTCAGTGGTCTGGTTTTCACCCATTCCCAGGTCCTCGACACCCCGGAGAATATGGCGTCGCAGAAGTTCGCCTGCCCTTTTTTGGTCACCGCATTTTATAAAAAACAGTATCTCGTGATGCTCTTCCTCGGGGGCAGGCGGTTTGTAATCTCCTCCTTTTTTCTCGAAAAGGATCCGATACACGTTAGAGGCGGAAAGGGCGTTTTCTATCTCGCGTTCAAGGAAATCGTTATCCGACGCTTCAGCGATAATTCTGTGAAATTCGAGGTCCCATTTCAGGTATTCAGCGAAAGATCGATTACGAGCCTCGCACTGTTTCAAAAGGGATTCTTCAAGCCGCGCCAACTGGACACTCCCCAGGTTTCGAAAGGCCAGGGACAGGGCCGTGGTTTCCAGGATACCCCTCACGACGTAAACATCACGGACTTCCTTTGGCGAAGGCGATACAAGCCTGGCACCAAACCCGGGGCTTTGAACCACAATGCCTTCATTGACAAGTCGCTGCAGGGCCTGCCTCACAGGCATCCTGCTGGTGCCAAATTTTTCGGCCAGTGCCGTGGTGGGAAGCCTTTGCCCCGCTTTTAACCGGCCCGATATTATATCCTCCATTAGTTTTTCGTAGATGCTTTCCACGGGCGATAGAGTGGCCATTCCGTCCCGGCCTCCTGAAAGCGCAAATTTTTAAAGTTTCGGTACTTTGACAGTGAGACATTTCTTATGATACCGTACCGCTATTATCGGATCCAGTGGATCCAATATTTATTATTTGGAGGCAAGGTTATGGACTCCTTTTCAGAACTTTTGGGAGCAAGGCATGCCCGGCTTTACGACTCTGCCATCCAGGACATGATAGAACTGGTCCATTCTTCGGGAGCGCTTTCTTTCACTGCAGGCGAACCCTCGATCGATCTCATGCCCGAGCAGGATTTGCGCAAAGCCCTTTTCAAGGCGTTCGAAAACGCAAGGGAATTGATGGGGTATTATCACGATTCATCAGGCCTTGTGGAGCTCAGGGACTGGATCGCTGAATGGACGAAAAACGAAGGGCTTCTTCCACGGCATCTCAACTGGGAAAACATACTCCTTACGACCGGTTCCCAGGAAGGTCTGAGCCTCTTTACGGAAGCTGTAATCGACCATGGTGATGTCGTCGCTGTTGAAAACCCTTCTTACCCCGAAGCTTTCCTTGCCTTCGCAAAAGAAGGAGCTTCAATAGAAGCAGTTCCCATCGACGACGAGGGCCCTTCGACCGAAGCCCTGGAGAACCTGGCTTCGAGGGGGCACGTCAAATTCTTTTACACCATACCCTGCTTCCAGAACCCCTCGGGGTCTGTAACATCCCTGGAACGAAGGAAAGAAATCCTCGAGTTGGCCAAACATTACAATTTTCTGATCCTGGAAGACGACCCATACAGAAACCTGTGGTTCGAAGAGGCTCCTCCAACAAGCTACATTTCCTTGCACGAAAACGACGGGCGTGTCATATACCTTGGGAGTTTCTCGAAGGTAGTGGCACCGGGGATCCGTTGTGGCTGGATAGCCGCCCCGGAATGGATATTCAAAACCCTTCACAGACTTCGCGTGGCTACAACACTCAACTTGCCGGCCATTCTTCACCTGGGGCTCCTCGAATTCCTGCAATCTGGAGGTTTCACCGGCCACCTGGAGCAACTCAGAAAAGCCTATCGCGCAAGACGGGACGGACTGGTAGAGGCCTTGCATAAACATTTCAACAAATCGGAATTTCGCTTCGAAATCCCCAAGGGCGGCTTCTTCCTTTGGGGAGAGGCACCTGGCCTCAAAGACTCCGATTCTTTCGTTAAATTCGCCATACAAAATGAAGGCGTAGGCGTTATCGCCGGCAAAACCTTTTCGCCTTATCCAGCGAAGGCCAATGAAGGCGCAATCAGACTGTCTTTCGCAAAGGTTTCCCCCGAAGAGGCCGATGAAGGCTGCAAGAGGCTCAAACGGGCCCTTTCAAAATATATGAACCTCACTCAGGAAGGAGCGAGAACAAATGAGTAGTGCCGGCACCGGCAAAAAAAGCTATACGAAAAAGGAGTTGAACAAATTCCTGATCCCCTCGCTCGTAGGGGCAGTGGCCTTTTTGTTTCCAATACCCCAGGAAAAAACTATCAACACGCCTCTGGGCATAGCAATAGACATCGGCAAGAGCATCCTTGGAGATTATCTCCCGCTTCTTGCCATGATTTTCGTCTGCGCCGGAGCGCTTTTCACGCTCTATGCGGCGATAGCCAAACCAAGGTTTGTCACGGAACACGAATTCCTAAGGGAGATATTCATAGTAACGCCCTTTTGGGCGGGATCAAGACTTCTCGGAGCGATTTTTTATCCATTGATTTATTTCAAGGTAGGGCCAGAAATCATCTGGAGCATGGACAACGGGGGAACGCCGGGAATTATCCTTGCCCCGGCGCTTCTGGTCGTATTCATCGTTTTGTCCTTTATTGTGCCCTTTTTGACCGACTTCGGTCTCATGGAATACATAGGAACCATGGCACGTCCGCTGTTCAGGCCGCTTTTTACGCTTCCGGGGAGAGCCGCCGTAGACTGCATGGCCTCGTGGGTGGGAAGCAGTTCAGTAGGCGTCGTTATAACAACGAAAATGCACAACGAGGGTTATTACAGCGACCGCGAGGGCGCCATAATATCCACGTGTTTTTCGGTGATCAGCATCGCCTACATATACTTGATGGCGGAGTTCGTCGGTCTTCCTCACATGTATTTCCAGATCCTCATTTCGGTCTACCTGGTTACTTTCGTACTGGCCCTGATAATGCCCCGGCTATGGCCATTGAGGGGTATCCCCGACACCTATTCAGGAACAGGCAGCCAGGAGCTAAGCGAAGATATTCCTGAAGGTTTCACCCTCAGGGAATGGGCACTTCAGGCTGCAATCGAAAAGGCACGACATCAGGGTGTCCACACAGTTATCAGCACCTGCCTCAGGACTTTCACCTCTCTAATCGTCAGCACTATGCCGCTGGTGGTTTCCTGGGGAACAATAGTGCTTATCATCGCCAACAGCACCCCTCTTTTCCATTGGATATCGGCTCCATTTGCCTGGATGCTGGATTTGGTCAACATACCTGAGGCCGCTGATGTGGCGCCGGCTTTTGTCCTTAGTTACGCCGACCAGTTTTTGGCCGCGGTAATAGGCGCCGACAGAACCGCTACAGCGGCGAAGTTCATGTGCGCAGGCATATCCGCAACCGGACTGATCTATATGACGGAAGTAGGCGTTTTGATCCTAAACTCAAGGATCCCTCTCGGGTTTGGCAAACTCACCGGTATCTACGCTATCAGGGCGGTCTTTTCCGTCTTCCTGCTCGCTCCGCTTGCCCTGTTTTTTGCAGGTTAAAAGAAGTCCAATGATCCGTATCGAGTACGAAGATCTCCTTGCTTATGCCGAACAGGTTCTGGAACATATCGGATACCCTAGTGGCAAAGCCCGAATTACCTCCTGGGCTCTAGTTGAAGCCGATGCCAGAGGAGTTCCGTCTCATGGTCTACAGCGAGTAGTGGACTACGAAAAATACATCAAGGAAGGCCTTTTCAGACCAGAAGCGTCCACTGAAACTGTTTATGAGACGGGGTTATCCGCTGTTCTGGACGGCAACAGCGGCATCGGCATGGATATCGCTTCAAAGGCCATGCGTATATGCCTGGGAAAGGCTTCCGAAACGGGTGCGGGGTTTTGTTCCGTCAGAAATTCGAATCACTTCGGCATGGCTGGGCTCTGGGCGGAGATGGCTCCACCGGAAAACTGTGTCGGTATCGCCATGACGAACACGGAACCTTTCGCCATTGTAACGCACGGGCGCGAGCGGCTTTTGGGGACCAACCCTATTGCAGTAGCTTTTCCTGCGGGAAGGGACGGGTGTTTTCTCCTTGATATGGCAACAACTACGGTCCCACACGGAAAAATCGAAACCTACGCAAGACGGAACCTTGAGATGCCCCCCGGTTGGGCCGTAGACGACAAGGGAGCGGATACCACGGACTCGGCGGCCATGAGCGAGCTTTTCAAGAGCTCCTCGCCCTTCGGGGGGCAACTGATGCTCGGCGGTCGCGGAGAAATCCTGGGAGGGCACAAGGGATACGGGCTTGGACTGATGGTGGAACTCTTTTGTTCGGCCCTTTCGGGCGGAACCTGGAGTCGGCACGTGTTCTCGTCCGGTTATGGCGGAGCTATTACCCACTTTTTTGCCGCCTTGAGGCTTGACCTATTTGGCGAACCTTCAAAGATATCGGAGTTGGCCCAGTCGATACTCGACGAGATCAGGGCCTCCGAAAAGGCGGAAGGCCAGGACAGGATCTTCGTCCATGGCGAGAAAGAACGTATGCGCAGGATGAAATCTCTTGAAAAAGGGGTTCCCCTGGACGAGAAAACCTGGGAAGAGATGGTACTTTATTCGCAAAGGTTCAAGCTCGACCTCCCCGTATCGACCGGGGGAAAATAGCACAACAGTTGCCCCTGGTGGTAAATCCGGTAACAGGCAAGGAGTGTCTCTTTTGGCCGATTTGTCCTATCTCCTGAAAAATATTCAGGTCCCGGAAATGCATCTGGTGAAACAAACCTTTCCGAGACCACGGACAGAAAACCTTGAAGAAGAACTCATCGAGGCATTAAATCGCGTAATCCCTCCGGGGAAAATATTCCCTGGCTCCCGTATCGCCGTTACGGCTGGAAGCCGGGGCATAACGTCGATTGCGAAAATTCACTGGGTTATCGCCGGCTACCTCAAGCAAAACGGGGCTGACCCTTTTATCGTTCCTGCGATGGGCAGCCATGGTGGGGGGACATCCGAGGGACAGAGGGATACTCTGGCAAGCCTTGGCATCACCGAAGAAACCGTAAATGTCCCGATCCGAGCTTCAATGGAAGTAGTACGACTCGGACAAACACCTTGCGGCATACCGGTCTGGATTGATGCTGTGGCTGCCGGAGCCGATTGGATTCTCGCCGTAAACCGTATAAAGCCCCATACGGATGTAACGGGCCCCTTCGAAAGCGGGCTCACCAAGATGCTTTCCGTCGGTCTCGGCAACCTCGAGGGCGCGGCAGCCTGTCACAGTCGGGGTCTTGGAAAGATGGGACATATTCTCCCGAAATTTCGGGATATAGTGATTTCCAGGCTGCCCGTTTTAGGGGGCATCGGCATACTGGAAAACGCCTATGGAGAAACGGCTGGAATTTACGGTTTGAAAACCGGTGAAATCGACTCTGGTGAAAGAAGCCTCCTCGAGCAGGCCCGCAGGTTGATCGGCAGGATATTAATCAGCGAATCGGACCTGCTTCTGGTGGATCGCATGGGAAAAGACGTCTCTGGAGCCGGTATGGACCCAAACGTAACAGGTCGGGCCTGGGACGGCTCACATAAGGCAGGGACTACCTTTTCAACCGAGTGGATCGTAGTATTCGACTTGACTGAAGCATCCGGCGGCAATGCTTCCGGAATCGGAACTGCCGACATCACCACTTCCAGGTTATTAGGCAAGACCGATTTCACCGTTACCTATGCAAACGCCATAACATCCAGGATAGCGGAACGCCTTCCCATGGTTCTCGACAACGACTTCCAGGCCCTCGCCGCTGGGCTGTTTCTGGCGGGAGAAAAAGAAGCCAGGATCGTCCGCATAAAAGACTCCCTGGACCTGGAGCACATAATGGTCTCCGAAAACTTGTGCGACGAAGTCCAAGCCAACCCTGACCTTGACCTGGTTCGAAGGAACGTACCGCTTCTTTCGGACATAAAATATGAGCTTGCCCCATTTCCGGATCGTTGACGCTCCGTCATGCGAGCCACGCCAGGAGGACACCACCGGCAAGAACGGAGCCGATTTGCCCCGCTACGTTGGCGCCGACGGCGTGCATGAGCAGAAAGTTCTGCGGATCTTCCTGTTGCCCCATCCTCTGTATTACCCGCGCAGACATTGGGAAAGCAGAAATCCCTGCCGCTCCAACCATTGGATTGATCTTGTTTTTAAGGAACAGGTTGAGCACCTTCGCCGCGACAACTCCCGCCACCGTATCGAGGACGAATGCGACGAGCCCCATGCCTATGACAAGCAAAGTTGCAGGCTGCACGAACCTGTCCGCAGTCATCGTCGCAGAAAGTGAAAGCCCCAGCAGCAATGTGACGAGGTTCGCAAGCTCGTTCTGCGCAGCATGGGAGAGGCGATCCAGGACACCGCACTCCCTTACCAGGTTCCCGAACATGAGAAAGCCTATGAGCGACACGGAAGCAGGAGCAACCACTCCTGCAACAAGCGTTACGACTATGGGGAAAAGAATCTTGGTCCGCCGGGATACGGGTCTCGAGGCATAACACATTCGAATCTTTCTCTCATTGACTGTGGTAAGAAGACGGATCACCGGCGGCTGTATCAGAGGCACGATGGCCATATAGGTGTAGGCAGCGACAGAAATCGGTCCCAAAAGATGAGGCGCGAATCTGGCCGATACGTAAATCGAGGTTGGTCCGTCGGCGGCACCGATAATACCGATGGAAGCCGCTTCTTTTATGTCGAAACCGAAAAACAGCGCAAGCCCCATGGTCAAAAATATCCCCGCCTGGGCCGCAAGGCCGAAAGTAAACATTACCGGGTTCGACAATAGGGGCGTAAAATCGATCATGGCTCCCACGGCAATAAATATCAGCAAAGGGAAAAGCTCCGTTGCGATGCCTATGTCAAAAAGAAGGCTCAGCGCTCCCTCCTGGACTACTCCTTCGGTTACCCTGGTTATGGCCGATGAAAGGGGAATGTTGACCAGAATCGTTCCGAATCCCATTGGCAGAAGCAGGTTCGGTTCATATTTCTTTTCCACCGCCAACCATATCAAACCAGCACCGATCAGCATCATTATGAAGTGTTTGTAAGTAAAAACCGCCATCACAGTTTCGTACCAGTCCATGAGCCCAACACCTCTTTCCAAAAAGTAAGCGAGACTTTTTGCATGGCAATGCCACGCTAAAAGTCTCGCTTACGGCCTTTCTGGTCCGCCGGCGAAGCCAGACGCATTGCGCCGTGCTGGTGACTTCGCCCGTGAGCTACTCCCCTTTAGTGTGTATTCATTGAAATTTTAAATACCTGTCTTGAATCCTGTAATTGAAAAATATCACATTCCTCTTCGTGCGACAAGTGCCCTGTTGGTAACAATTACTTTCACTAAAAACTCACACTTATTCTAGAATAATGATCTCTTTGGGAAAACGAGTCAAGGCTTCGCAGCCGTCATCGGTAACTACAACACAGTTTTCAATTCTGATTCCGATCTTTCCCGGGATGTAGATGCCCGGCTCTACGCTGAAAGCCATTCCTTCGGCCAAAGCCATCCTGTTTCCCCTGATTATGTTTGGGGCCTCATGAATAGCTATGCCAATCCCGTGGCCGAGACGGTTGTTGAAATACCCTCCGTATCCGGCTTCCTCGATGACGCGGCGGGCGGCAATATCGATATCCTCTGCTGCAACACCGGGTTGTACTGCCCGTTCCCCTTCCTCCTGGGCGTGCAGAACGACCTCGTACATTTCTTTAACGTCTTCGTCCGGCTCGCCAATAAAAAGCGTCCGCGTCATATCCGAACAATATCCCTCAAATCTGCAACCAAAATCTATAAGCAGGGAGTCCTTTTCCCCGATTACGCCGTCTCCTCCCGGGTAATGAGGCATAGCAGCATTCTCGCCTCTGGCTACTATCGGCTGAAATGAAACGTCCGAAGCTCCCATGTCGTCGAGAATCTCCAGAAGCTTCCTTTTTATCTGCTTTTCCGTCTTTCCGGGCTCAATAAAAGGAAGGAGCGCTTCCAAAGTCCTGTCTGCGATTTCGCCTGCTCTTTTGAGTTTTTGTTGCTCCCCGGGTGATTTGATGATCCGCAGGTCTTCCAAAAGCCTCCAGCCATTTTCGAGAATTGTCCCGCAGCGTTTGGCGATTTCAACAGCGTCGACAGCAGAGATTCCATCGTTTACTCCCAGCCTGGAGCCTTTATCTAAACCGAAATCCTCAAATGCTTGCTCCAAGGCACCATAAAACCATTCCTCGTCGGGCCAGTCGTAAACAGGCGCCCCATCCGGCATTGCTCTTTTGAATTCCTCGAGGTATAAGCGTGAAACTACGGCGAAAACGTCCCCTCCGGGAAGAAGAAACAAACCGTTGAATCGTTCGCACCGGTGAACGGAAAGACCCAGAAGGTACTCCAGATCCGGCGATGGGCCCAAAAGCATTGCGTCCCAATCAGCTGCTTTAATTTTTTCGACCGCCTTTGCCAGCCTTTCGGAAAGGTGCATTTATTTCCCTCCCTCTGAAACAGGCTCTGATGCAGCCTCTACCGTAACAGTTTTTCTCTGCTGCAAACTCTGCCAGGCATGTAGGGCCAGGGCGATACCTATAACTCCATAAGTTACAAAAACCCTGAAATATTCACCGATCATCGCGTCTCCGACAATGTTCTTGCCTGCAAGAGGCGACACGATGAAAAGAGTATGAAAAAGAAGCGTCCCGAGCAACGCCTGGCTTATGGTAGCCTTTTTTACCGATGCTCCTCCTATCAGGATAGCGGCTACGGCAAAGGTTCCCACCTGGACGTGGCTTCCATAGGTATTTATGTTGCCCAGGTTCTGGAGAAAAATAACCTGCCCGAGGCCTGCTAAAACCGTCGAAAATATTATCGCTATTATCCTGACGCGGTCTACCTTGATCCCTGCAACCTCCGCAATGTGCCGGTCCTGGCCAACGGCCCTGAATTCCTGGCCAAGCTTTGTCTTTACGATAAACCTTATGAAAAGACACACGACGACAATGACAGCGATGGTGGCCATCGGTATCATTATGGGAAATACGAAACCGGGGATTTTGATCCGGACCTTCCATATGTTATCCAGTGCGTAGTGCATTGCCTTTATATCAAGGGTGTTCCTGAGCCCTAAACCGGTAGAGAGCAGCATTGAGGGTACCCGAATAGGGATAATCCTGCCCATGAAAAACAGGCAAACAAGCTGGTATAATCCATTTGCGAAAAACCCCAGAATTATCCCCGAAATCATCTCTTTCCCCTTTGCGCGGTTGAAAAGGCGTCCCGTGAGCCAACCGAAAACAATAGCAAGAGGAACGGAAAGGATGCAGGTCATCAAAAATCCGGAAAGCCCGGCCATCTCCCAGTTCGCAGTGGCGACATAGGCGAATTGCCCTGCCATTGCCCCGACGACTATACCGAAATTGAGACCCATTCCGGCCAATATCGGGATTATAAGGGATATGACCAGAAAGCTGTTTCGAGCCATCCTGGTTATGATCTCGTTGGCGAGAAACGGCAGGGAAAGTCCACTGTAATAGCCACCTATAATACACAAGACCAGGAAAAATATCGGGACTACATTTTTGCGCAGGAAATAACCGAGCTCGAAAGGCTCCTTTTTTCGTTCAAGCCTTGTTTCCGTAACCGGAAGTGGATTTTTTTGCTGTTCCGTCATCTTACATCACCTCCGGCCTCTCGGCGCGTCAGAGCATAGAGGATAATACCGTTGCTGATGATGATCCTGGCGACTTCGGATAGATTTTCCGCTACGAGCACATTGGCAACGGGCATTGAAACAACAAGGATCGATTGAAAGAGAAAGCAACCTACCATTGCATGCCAGATCGTGGCCCGATTCAGGCTAGCGCCACCGATCAAAACCGACGCGACGGCGAAAAAGGCCATGAAAAGGGGCGCCATGTAAAGCTGAATAAAACCGAAAGTCTGGGCATAGATTACAATCCCCACTGCTGCCAGAGCCTGTGAAAAGACGGATCCGATAACGCGGTATTTATTGACCGAAAGGCCGCAAGACTCTGCAAATCGTGGATTGGCTCCTACCGTCGAAAGCGCTACTCCGGTTTTGGACCTCATGAAAATCCATACGATAAGGCAGAAAACCGCTACGAAAAGCAAAAGCCCCGTCGGTATCGAGGCGCCAAAGACCTTGAATTCCAGAAAGTTGTTAAGCACCTTGTCAAAACGGTCCTGCAGGGCGATGGTTACACGGAGGCCGTTACCGCCGTACGGCCATATCATCTCCGGGCTTTTAAAGGGTGCCATGAACCAGAAGATGCACATCAGCGACACTATGGAAAAACCAAAATAGGTCCCCACGGTCATCTCCTGGCCTTTGACCTTGTTCAGCAACAAGCCGTAAAGATAACCCGTCACGGCACCCAAAAGAGCACCCAGCCCAATGGCAAAAAACAGGGCCTGGAAACCCCTCATGTCGAGTTCGATACTCAGAACCGCTGCTACAAGGCCGCAGGCGATACCCAATGGAAGGCCGAAATTGGGACCAGTCCCTGACTGTATCGTCGGTATCATGGCCAAAACCAGGATCGCGT
>JAHDOX010000067.1 GCA_018434645.1 Synergistales bacterium
CGGCCGATGCATAAGCCGTCTCGGAAAAAGGAATGCGGTTTGCGAGCATTTCGTTTACCCTCCTGCCAATTTATTATGATGATGTGGTTATATGCACACGGTAGGGAGTTTACCACTCTCAATATTTCTGTGTCAACGCTCAGGATACGTCGATCCACAGGACCAATTCTCCGTGCTTTCACACACTGTACCGGCCTGGGGATCGAAGAAAACCGTTCAATAATTTCCCACAGCAAAACTTCTAAAAACTTAAACCATGAAAAAACTGACACACGGACTGCGTCCGTACGTCGATCCACAGGACCAATTCTCCGTGCTTTCACACACTGTACCGGCCTGGGATCGATGAAAACCGTTCAATAATTTTCCCCGATCTAAAACCAAAACATACCAGACGACAATCTGCTTATATTGCCTTACGAAAATCAAAAACTTCTCCGGGAGGCCTTTTCAACGCCATTCTGCAGGATACAGGATAAAAGCACCGTTGGTATTTGGCGTTGCCTGGCCTGCAGACCGAAAAATCAAAAAGAAAACAGCGGTCTAACGACTGCTATTCGACCTTTACAAGCCAAATGTTTCTGTGCTATTATCTCGCTCGTGTGACTGGCAATCTACTTCTTTACCTCGCTGCTTCAAGCTGACGCTACCACAAAAGAGTTCAGGCGATCACGAAGCTTTTCGCAAGGTAAAAAACGTTAACGGGAGGAGACCTGGTTGAACAGAATTCCCAGAGGGTACAAAAACTACGGCGACCCAATTGCCGCCGCCATGGAAAACTCCAGAAAGGTTTTCATAGAAACCTTTACATCCTCGGGTTACAAGGTATTCTCCCCTTCGAGCGTACAGCTTCTGTCGATATATTGGGACCGGCTCTCCTCTGCGGTCAGGGACAGGATAATTACACTCACGACCCCTTTTGGCGAACAGGGTTGCCTTTGTCCGGATCTGACCCTTTCGGCCATCTCTCACCTCTCGGCTCATCACGCCCCCGAAGAACGTCCCTTGCGGATTTGCTACGCGGGCCAGTTCTATCGCGTTCCGAACCCACCGGAAGCGGGAATCGAACACTACCAGGCAGGAGCCGAGCTTTTGGGATGGGAGGGGCATGGCGCCGACGTGGAGATCCTGTCCCTGATGCTCGGCGCACTTGAAAATCTTGGTCACGAGGACGCCATTGTGGTTCTGGGCGACGCCAACATAATCGAGTATCTTTTGCAGAAGGTGGAGCCCTCAACGGGCAACGCGCTGAATGACGCCCTTTTGAACGGGTCGCTTTCCGACTATTTTTCCATACTGGAAAACCGGCGCGTCCCCGAACCGTATCTTTCCTACCTTTCGGTTCTGCCGACTTTAAAAGGCGACATTCATGTCCTCGAACAAGCCGGACTCAAGCTGCCCCGAAAGGCTCCACTGTCGGATCTCCAGGAGATCGCACGAGAGCTTTCCCTTCTGGGATACCGTGACAGGCTACGATTCGACCTGTCGCTGGTGCGCAGGCTAGGGTACTACAGCGGGCCCGTTTTCGAGATCTACAGTCCGCGCTCCGGCAAAAGTCTCGGAGGAGGCGGGCGTTACGACAGGCTTTTGAACCTGTACGGTATAGTGGGTCAGGCCATTGGGTTCGGCCTGGATCTGGAGCTTGTAACGTCTTCACGCTCAAAAGAGGAACCGCCCTTTTTCGAGGGCATCATGGCCTGGGCCGGTTCTCTGACCCCGGCTGAAGCCATCAAGGCGACAAAATCCCTGAAACGGACCGGATTGCCCGTCGAGCCCAGCTGGACCCCAAGCAGAAAAAGGTCCATTGCTCTTGCGAGGCAGCGCAAGTATCGTTGGTGGACGGACCTGTCAGAAGATACCCTTTTCGACCTGGCCGACAACACGCCGGTCACTAAAGACAGATGGCTGGAGGAACACTAAAAATGCTGACTTTGGCTCTCCCTACGGGAAGGATGCTCTCGGTATGCCAAAGGATTCTTGAAAAACTTGGAATGCCCTGCGAAAAACTGGAAAACCGCGGGCGTTCGCTCGTAATAGAGGAGGAAGGCGTCCGCTATCTCCTGGCCAAGCCGATGGACGTTCCAGCTTACGTTCACTACGGCGCCGCCGACGTGGCACTGGCGGGAAGTGACGTTATCCAGGAAAGGGGAGGGTCACTCGTGGAGATCGCCGACACCGGAGAAGGGCGCTGCCGAATTGTGGTGGCCGGCCCGCCCGAGATGGAAGAACGCTTCATGGGGCACGAAAGCGGGCTGATGGGCCTTCGAATAGCCACGAAGTATCCAGTAATAACAAACAACCATTTCGCATCGCGGGGAATTCAGCCAGAGATAATAAATCTTCACGGTTCTATCGAGCTTGCTCCCCTCCTCGGCCTGAGCGACTGCATCGTCGATATCGTCCAGACCGGAAGTACCCTTAAAGCCAACCGTCTTCGCGTACTCGAGGACGTGGCCCCCGTTTCGCTTCGCATCGTTGCAAGTCGCAAGAGTACACAGACAAATTGGGACCAGTTGAACAGGATCCTCTTCCGTACAAGACAAATGAAAGGTGGTTACTCTCATGAACACGCCCATCCGGAGGAAAACCAGTGAGACGGACATTTTTCTGTCGATTTCTCCCGCGGGAGGGGAAATCCGTATCGATACACCTTCTGCCTTTCTTACACACATGCTGGAACAGATGGTCCACCACGCCGGATGGGGAATCGACCTCAAGGCGGAAGGCGACACGGCTATAGACTATCACCACGTCACGGAAGACGCAGGCATTGTTTTCGGACAGGCAA
This sequence comes from Synergistales bacterium, assembly GCA_018434645.1. Classification (GTDB taxonomy): domain Bacteria; phylum Synergistota; class Synergistia; order Synergistales; family Thermovirgaceae; genus UBA1876. The sequence continues at coordinate 2,789 of JAHDOX010000067.1, forward strand.
TACTGGCCTTGAGAGAATCCAGAAAAATAAGACGTTACGGGTGGTGCACCATCCCCATGGACGGCTCGCTCGTCCTTTTTTCCGTCGACGCCGGTGGGAGGAGCGGGTGCTTCTTCGAGGGGACGTTCCCTTCAACACGGTGTGGCGACTTCGACATGGAGCTCGTCCCCGAATTTTTCCGCGCCCTCGCGAGGGAAGGGCGGCTAACACTACATATCCGCATTCTGGAAGCGGACAACTCTCATCACGCATCAGAGGCAGTCTTCAAGGCGGCCGGAATCGCGCTTTCACAGGCCCTGGAGGCAAGTTCCCGAGACTCCAGCACCAAGGGGCTTTGGACATGATCGGCGTGGTTTCCTACGGTGCGGGCAACATCGGGAACGTTTTGCGGGCACTAGCCTACCTTGGACGCGACGCCGCCCCATTGTCGGATCCAAAAGACCTTTTGGGGTCATGCAGTTTGCTGGTTCTGCCCGGGGTAGGTGCTTTCCCCCCGGCTGCCACTTACCTGAAAAGTTCCGGCTGGGGTGAAGCCCTCAGGGAATGGGTGAAATCGGGCAGACCGCTTCTCGGGATCTGTCTGGGCATGCAGCTTCTATGCGAGGCAAGCCTGGAGGACGGTCGCTTTGAGGGACTCGGCCTTATAAGCGGCACGGTCGAGCGCCTAAAGGGGGCGCCCAAACTCCCCCACATAGGATGGAACACAGTAACATGGGGACAGCTCCCCGAAGGTCTCCAAAGGCTTTCCCTGGGACGTTTCTATTATTTCGTTCACAGCTATGCCCTGCCGGTGGGCCCTGACACCATTGGTACTACAGAAACCGGCAGCGCGAGGTTTTCCGCGGCGGTCGCCAAGGATAACGTAGTCGGCTTTCAGTTTCACCCGGAGCGCAGCGGGAGAACGGGCCTCTCGCTGCTCGGCGGCACCATCGACGCACTGGAGGCCCTTTCGTGATCCTTTATCCGGCCATCGATCTTTACGATCAAAAGGTAGTGCGACTTGACAAGGGCAACTACGACAAAATGACCGAATACAACAGCCGGGACCCGCTGGAATGGGGGAAACACCTTCGTGATTGCGGTGCAGGGTGGCTTCACGTCATAGACCTGGAAGGGGCAAAGACCGGCAAGCCCTTGCACCTTGATGTTTTGCGCAAGCTCGTCGGACTGGGGCTTCGCGTTCAATACGGCGGCGGCCTCAGGGATACCGAAAGCGTAGGAAACGCGCTCGAGGCCGGAGCCTCAAGGGTCCTCGTAGGCAGCCTTTTGCTCGAAGACGAAAACATGCCGTCGAAACTTTTCACGCGTTTTGGCAACATGGTAGCGCCTGCAGTCGATACAAGAAAAGGGTACGTAGCCGTAAAAGGGTGGACCAGCTTGAGTGACCTGGATGCTGTCAAGTTTACGAGGCGTTTGTCAGCTGAAGGCTTCGACACCTTTCTTTTTACGTCCATCGAGCGCGACGGCACGCTCCAGGGACCGGACATCCCCCTATACGCCAGATTGAGAAGCGAATTTCCCGGAATGCGGATACTGGCTGCGGGGGGCATCTCTTCCATAAAGGACCTCCTGGAGCTCAAGCAGGCCGGAGTCGATGGCGCCGTGCTCGGGAAATCGATATACGAAAGACGAATTGATCTCAAAG
>JAHDOX010000029.1 GCA_018434645.1 Synergistales bacterium
CAGCGGCAAGGCATAGAAATCCGCCGACGAAAAAGGCAAACCCTCTGATCTTCGGGTTATCCCACACGGTCCCCATCCCCTACTGCAGGACTTTTTTCGGAAAGCAGGCTGCCGAAAAGATACCAATTACGTGCCCGGTCTATTCTTGCTTTTACCATCCGCCCGAGCATTGATTCCGGCCCTTCGATGATCACTACCTTGTCTGTCGCAGTCCTGCCCTGCAAAAGTCCCTTTCCCTTCGGAGCGAGGCCGTCAATCAGTATTTCACAGGTCCTCCCTAGAAGTGCCTTGTTTATTTCGGCGGATATTCTCGATTGGACCCTGTTGACCTCGTTGAGGCGTCTTTTTTTCTCTTCTTCGGGAAGCTGGTCCTGCATCTGCGACGCTACGGTACCCTCTCTTGGTGAGTAGGCAGCCGAATGAAGAAGATCGAACCTGAACCGTTCCAAGGCTTTCAGGGAGGCCTGAAAATCCTCGTCAATCTCGCCCGGAAAGCCTACGATAAGGTCGCTCGTGATCGCCACCTCGGAAAGGCCTTCCCGGATCATTTTCACCGTGGAAGCGTACTGTTCCAGCGTATATCCCCTTCGCATGGCCGCCAGTATACGGTCGCTTCCGGACTGTATGGGAAGGTTTATGGCAGGACAGATCTTTGGGTTTTCCGCCATGACGTCGACAATATCCTTTGTAAAGTCCCTAGGGTGAGAGGTGTAAAATCGTATCCGGTCGAGCTTTCTTTCCGATGCTACATCACGAAGAAGTGACGCAAAAGAATAGCCGTTTTTGAAATCTGCTCCGTAGGAATTGACGTTTTGGCCGATAAGGCTGATCTCCCGAACGCCATCGTCGGTCAGCCTGCGCACTTCTTCGATTATCTCTTCGGGAGCCCTGGACCTGAACCGTCCCCGTACATAGGGCACTATGCAATAGGTGCAGAAATTGTCACAACCATGGGCTATAGTGAGAAAGGCTTTCCATGGGTTTTCGCGTCGGATCGGAGCACACCCGAGGTCGTGCAGCTCATTGTAATCGTCCAGAAACAGGCACGTCTTCCTGTTTTTTATGACTTCTTCAAGCCCCTTAGGGACGCGCCCCAGGTTTCGTGGCCCAGCCACGAGGCGCACGTTCGGGAACCTGGACATGAACGCATCACCGAGTCTTTGCGCCATACACCCCACGACGGCCACAAAAGGCGACCGACGGTCTTTGTACAGGTTGTCAAGACGGCCAATCTCGCTCCAAACCTTTTGTTCCGCCTTGGCCCTGATGCTGCAAGTTACGTAAATTACCACGTCCGCTTCATCTTCCGTCGTTTCATTCCAGCCTCGATCCAACAAGGCCGTCTTCAACCTGTCCGCATCATAAACATTCATCTGGCAACCGTATACATATATAGTAAAAGCAAACACCTCAGACCCTCCCGGCTCGTTTACGGCTTTTCATTGGCAAAAACAAATTCACAAACCGAAAAAACATGATACCATTTCCGTCGGGATTATGTGACTATCCTGCACAACCTGGAGGATTCACATGCGAAATACCGGAAAGATTTCACTTCGCGTCGTTTTTCTTGCTGCCCTGGTTTCAGCCTTTGTGTGTATATCTGCGGCCGATGCGTCAAATCAGCCGACACTGGATTCACTTCCAGACGTGCCCGGCTGGACGGGGAGCGCAACACAATTAACTTCTCTGAAGTCTGCAGAAAAAGAAGAAGGGCAAATGCTTGAACGCAGCTACAGAAAAAACGGCACCCTGCAGACCGTAACAGTCGTATTGCTGGAAGGACCAGGAACAAGATGGCTGACTTTTCCCGAAGAGGCCATAGATGCCACCGACGGTCCTTTTGGAACAGGGGCAACCTACCGCACACTCAAGGTTCGAGGCAAAGAGGCGGTACTTGAAAACCACCTGATCCAGGGGAAGGCTCTCGCAATAAAGCTGGATACCTCAGTGACCCTTACCATCGAGATGTCCGGTGACGAAGCCCTCCTCCTGGAATTTGCGCATGAAATAATCGAATTGACAGGTTTTTGATCAAACCTTTTCCCTTACATTTACGGTTCAACATTTGTACTTGGCCTTTTTCAACGACAGGGCCACGCCAAGAGCAGAAGCCGACTGAAGTGTGCCCAGACATGGAACTCCAGCCTCTATGGCCGATCGCCTTATGACAAAGCCGTCCCTGACGGATATTGTCGATGCCGACGGAATATTTATAACCAAATCCCAATTACCCTTTTTGATACTATTCTGCAGGCCTTCTCCTTTTTCTGCAACACCACAGGGTATGCCCCACTTTTCAAGGACTTCCGCCGTACCTTTCGTGGCATCGATGGACTAGCCCAGTGTGTAAAACGCGGAGGCAATGCCGCTTATATTACCCTTGGCCGCGTCGCTTATCGTTAGGAGCATTTTCCCCTTCTCGGGAGGTTTCATTTGGGAGTTTTCGGTGTGGTATTCAGGTTGCACCAAAAAAAGCGGAAGTGTATTACACCTCCGCAGGATGGACTTTAAACTTTCTGGATCACAGCAAGCTTATTCCTCGGGTTCGAACATGTCTTTACCTACTCCGCAAACGGGACAAACCCAACTTTCCGGAATATTCTCAAAGGCCGTTCCCGGCTCTATGCCTCCATCCGGGTCTCCATTGGCTGGATCGTACACATACCCGCAAACCGTGCATACGTACTTCTTCATATTTTTTACCCCCTTGGCGGACTTGTTCTTGTATGCTGTTAGTGGTCATTATAAAATGCTTTCCAGATTCTAGCAACGCTTTTCCATCGTCACATGCTACAAATATGATTATTACATTGTCAGGGTCTTCGGAATCATCACTGTCAGGCACTCCGATCCCTCTGCAGTCACCAGATAGTCGTCTTCCACCCTCATGCCTCCCTCGCGGTCGAAATAAATTCCCGGTTCGAGGGTTATGACATCCCCCTCCTGCAGTATATCCTGCGATCGGGGCGAAAGATGGGGTGCTTCGTGAATCTCAAGTCCTATCCCATGTCCGAGTCCATGGGTAAAATTTTCGCCAAAGCCGCAGCGCTCTATAACGTTTCGCGCCACAGCGTCTATGTCGGCGGCCCTTACCCCGGGCACTATGGCCGCGGCGGCTGCTTCCTGCGCTTCCAGAAGTATTTCCTGTTTCTTTAGCCATTCACCTTTGATCTCACCGAAAAGGAGATTCCTGGTAACATCACATACATACCCCGAAAAGCGAGCACCAAAGTCAACAGTCGCCCACTCTCCGCTTGCTATTTCCCGCCCGCTGGCCCTGCCATGAGGAAGTGCACTTCTTTGCCCGGAAGCTACTACAAACTCGTGGTCCTGCCAGCCACCATCAGCACCCAGGGTCTTCATCGAATACTCCAGGGCGGCCGATATGTCGATTTCGCGAACCGGTTTCGGCGTCTCGTTTATCACCTTATCCAAGGCTTGCCTGGAAATACGCGCCGCCTCCAATATGTTGGCTTTTTCGAAAGAATCTTTCTTTCTCCGCAATGAAGTAAAAACAGACGAAAAATCTTCCAGCTCCCAGCCGTCAGCGATCTTCCGGTACATTGAAACGGGAAGCCGGTCGCCGTCTATTCCTACTCGTCCTGGAGCCCTTTCTTCAATCATTTCTTTTACGGTCATAGAAAGCGGCCTGTTTCCCTGCATGACGATGTCGAAGGGAGACTGGGCACTTGCCTGGAGCCTGTACCGTTCATCGGTCACCAAAAGTGTTTCGTCTTTGGTTACAAAAACGGCGGCGCTGCTTCCCCTGAAACCCGAGAAATAATAGCAATTCTGCCAGCCCAATCCCTCGAGTACCATCAAAAAGACGCAGTCGCAGTCTGATTGTTCCATGGCGTGACGCAATCTTCCGACTCTTTTTTCCAGAGGCGCTTTCGAGTTACTCATGAACCTTCGGCCTTTCCAGGAGCTCCCACAGAACTTCAGTTGCATCCTGTCGCATGTTAGCTTTTACTTTGGTGAATCGGCCTATCTTTTGTGCTTCCATTCCCTGCTCCCTCAACGCCCCCAAGGCCTCCTGCAGGTTTTTGGGGGCTAGGACCGCCAAAAGAACGCCGGAGGAAATCAGGTGTCCGGGGTCAAAATTCAGGCTATCTGCACATCGACGCGTCAATGGATGAACAGGAAGGTTTTCTTCTTCCAGCTCGAAACCAAGACTGGTCAAACGTAGCACCTCGCTGATTCCGCCGATCAGGCCGCCTTCCGTGGGGTCATGCATGAATTTCGCCCATTTTCTAAGAACCCTTGCTTCCGGAAGCACGCTGATCCTGTTAGTCCAGCTCGCTACTTCCATTATTTCCTCTCTGCTCAGGGCTACTTTAAGAAGGTCCGGCCTGTCGTTGGCCAGTATGGACATGCCTTCCAATCCTACGTGTTTCGTGGCTATCATGACGTCTCCTGGAGCGATATTTTCAGCCTTCAGCAGGACTTCGCCCGCTCCGATCATCGTAGCCACTATGACCGGGTAATTGTACCGGTCATTGACTTCGGTGTGCACGCCGACCAGGGCAACACCCAGTTCGAGACATGCCTCGTGAATTTCTTCCATGATTTGCTCAAGACGTTCCAGTCTTGTCTCGGACGGGAAGATAGTTGTCGTAATCAGATAAAGGGGGTCCCCCCCCTTGGAGGCGATGTCGTTGGCGTTAACTGTGACAAGCAGCCGGCCTGCTTTTTTTGCCGCCCCCACTATCGGATCGGAGGCAACGATCATGTATTTCCCGGGCTCCCAATCTATTACGGCCGCATCTTCTCCTACCCTTGGCCCGATAAGAACTTCC
>JAHDOX010000153.1 GCA_018434645.1 Synergistales bacterium
ACCCTCGGCGAGATATTGACGGAAAAATCCGGGGTAATGAACCTGGGACTCGAAGGACTTTTGCTCGTCGGGGCGCTGACGGGGTTCTGGACGGCGTTTGTTACAGGAAACCCCTATCTTGCCATCGCAGTCGCGTTCCTGGCCGGTGTAGCCCTTTCGGCCGTCCATGCCTTTCTGTGTGTAAGCCTGGGGGCCAACCAGGTGGTAAGCGGCCTCGCCCTGACCATGTTCGGAACGGGCGTCAGCTCCCTTTTAGGACGGGGAATGGTGGGGGAGACCATCAAGGGGCTGGGCGTGGTCCAGCTGCCCTTGCTCTCGCAGATACCGATTTTTGGAAAGGTGCTTTTCAGCCACGACATTCTCGTCTACCTGTCTTATATCCTGATCGCACTGATTGCCTGGTTCCTGCAAGTTACGAGGGCCGGCCTCAACCTGAGGGCCGTCGGAGAGGATCCCCACGTGGTCGAGTCCGTCGGGGTGGACCCCGTTCGATTGCGGTACATCTACACCCTCATCGGAGGAGGGCTGGCCGCCGTCGGGGGTGCCTACCTTTCGGTGGTCTACACGAAGATGTGGGGGGACCAGATGAGTGCCGGTCGCGGGTGGATTGCCGTTGCGCTCGTCATTTTCGCCGTGTGGCATCCCCTTCGCGCGGCTTTCGGAGCCTACCTTTTCGGCGGCGTGACCGCCTTGCAGCTAAGGATACAGGCCGCCGGAACGAGCATTCCTGCCCCGTTGCTTCTGATGCTTCCTTACCTGTTTACCATCTTCGTGCTTTTCGTCATATCGGTGCGTAAGGGCAAAGGGATTATTCTCGGGGCTCCCGCGGCGCTGGGCGTTCCCTACCAGCGGGAGGAACGGACCTGATGGAAACGAGGGGTTGTATGTACTCGTACTGGGGCTGGGAATCCCAGGGGAAAAGAATCCACGTGTCCTGGCTAACTTCGGTGATGTAGGTATCCACCTCAGGGCGGCCGTCGGGCTTGGCATATACCGTGGCGAAGTGGGCCCTGGGGAGCATTTCCCTGACGATGCGGGCGGTGCGGCCGGTATCGACCAGGTCGTCCACGATAAGCCAGTCGGAATCATCGCCCGCGACGTCCTTCAGGATTCGCGTTTTGCCCTGGGTACGGATGGTGTAGCTCGAAACGCAGACGGTATCCACGAAGTGAATGTCCAGCTCGCGTGCCACGATCGCAGCCGGCACCAACCCTCCCCTGGCTATGGCCACGATGCGTTTCCATTCCCCGATGTCGAGGAGCCTCCAGGCCAGGGCCCTGCAGTCCTGGTGCAGCTGGTCCCATGTGAGTGGGTATACTTTTCGGTAGCGCTCGTCGGATGAGTTCATCTTGTCCTCCCAGGCATCCAGATTTTGCGTCAAGCGTTATGGTGGGGCTTGAGAGCCCTTTTCCAGCGAGTCCCTTCGGGAGTGTCTTCGAGAATTATCCCCAAGGAAGCCAGCTCGTCTCTTATGGCGTCGGCTTTTGCAAAGTCCTTGCGTTTTCTCGCTGCGTTGCGCTCTTCTATGAGGACGAGGATCTTTTCCTCGCCAGGTCCGCCGGCCGCGGAATCACCCGGAGTGCCGATTATGCCCAGCACCTCGTCGGCGTAGCTGAGAAAATCCGTTGCCGCCTTGCGGAAACCCTCATGGATAACCCGTTCCTCGGCTATGGTCTGGTTAATTATACGGACCACCTCGAACAGAAAGCCCATAGCTCCGGCTGTGTTGAAGTCGTCGCACAGGCTCTCGTCGAAACGCCTGCGCGCTGTTTCTATGGCTTGAACCTTTTCGTCCCGGTTTTGTTTTTCCTGTGTGGAATCCACCGGTGAATTGGCCAAGTCGTACCAGCAGTTTCGAAGCCTTTCAACACCGGCCTGGGCCTGGGAGAGGTTTTCAGGTGAAAAGTTTATGGGCGAGCGGTAGTGGGCGCTCAGCATAAAAAGACGTATCGCCAAGGGATGAAACTGTTCCCTCGCGTTTCGTGCCGTGAGGAAATTCCCGAGTGATTTGGACATTTTTTCCTCGTTGATCATGAGATAGCCGTTGTGTATCCAGTACCTCACGAAGGGTTTGCCTGTGGCCGTCTCCGCCTGGGCGATTTCGTTCTCGTGGTGCGGGAAGATGAGGTCGCTTCCCCCGGCGTGGATATCAAGGGTATCCCCCAGGTATTTCATCGACATGGCGCTGCATTCTACGTGCCAGCCCGGACGCCCCTTTCCCCAGGGACTGTCCCAGGAGGGTTCGCCCGGTTTTTCAGCCTTCCAAAGGACGAAATCGAGGGGATGCCGCTTGAGGGGGTTGACCTCTACGCGCGCCCCGGACTGGAGGTCCTCCAGGGTCTGTCTGGAGAGCTTGCCGTAATCCTTGAAGCTCTGGACGTCGAAAAAGACGTCTTTCCCGGCTATGTAGGCGTGTCCACGTTCGAGGATACGTTCCACAAGGGATATTATTTCGGGTATATGTTCCGTAGCTTTCGGCGCTACCGTCGGACGCCTGATGCCAAGGGCGTCGGCGTCCTCGTAGTAGGCTTCTATGAACCGGTCCGCCAATTCACCGACGGAGATTCCGAGCTCTGCGGCGCGGTTGATCATCTTGTCGTCTATGTCAGTGAAATTCTGTACGTAGATTACCTCGAACCCCTTGTGCTCGAGAAACCTCCGGAGAGCGTCGAACACTATGAAGGGCCGGGCGTTCCCGATGTGGAAATAGTCATATACTGTGGGTCCGCAGGTGTAAAACCCGACTCGGCCTTTTACGAGTGGTTCGAAGGGTTCTTTTTGCCGTTTCAGGTCGTTGTAAAGAAATATCTCGCTCAAAAGGGCCACCTCCAGGTGGTGCTTGCCAAAGGATAACACAGGCTATCCTATACCAATCGTGGCGTTTTCCTCAACACCGGAGTCCTTTTTGAAAGCCCTTTTGTTTGCATGCCGGTTTTGCGAAAGAAGGTGCGAAAGACTAAACTTGTCGTCAAAGACGCAAGGATGAACTACTTTTTCGGAAAGCGGGAATCGGCGTGTCCATAGACAACCTCAGGCAGAAGATAAATGAATTGCCCTCAAGACCCGGCGTATACCTTATGCACGATGGCCAGGGGAGGGTTCTTTACGTAGGAAAGGCCAGGTCTCTCAAAAAAAGGGTGCAGTCTTACCTTCGTCACAGGAATTACGCTTCGCCGCGCCTCAGGAAGCTCGTAAGCGAGGTGGAGGATATTTCCGTAATCCGTACCGAAAGCGACGCGGAAGCGTTCATAGTGGAGTCCAGGCTCATTAAACATTACCAGCCCTTTTACAATGTAGAGCTTAAGATGGGAGAAAGGTACCCCTATGTCAGGGTTACCGACGAACCCTTTCCGAGGCTGGTGGTTACGCGCCACAAGGAAAGCGACGGGAGCAGGTATATAGGGCCTTTCGTTCACGTCGGGGAACTCAGGAGGATGTTGCGCCTCATTGAACGTTATATGCCCCTCAGGACTTGCACCGAACCTGGATCGTGGGGAAAATGGAGGGAACGTCCCTGCGTGAGGTACAGCCTGGGTCGGTGTCTCGGGCCTTGCGCAGCCCTTTGCGATGCGGCGGAATACCGGCGGCGCGTCGCCGATGTGATTTTGCTGTTGCGGGGCCAGTCTGCCGAACTTACTTCGAGGCTCCGGGAACGCATGGACGAAGCCGCGGCCCGGCTTGCATTCGAGGAGGCGGCTCGCATAAGGGATACGATAAGGGCGATATGGAAGCTCTCCCGGCAGCGCGTATCGACGGCCCTGAGCGACGACGTGGACGAATCTACCTGGAAGGCCCTGCTGGAGATCCAGGAGGTTCTCGATCTCAGGGTGGTCCCCTGGAGGATAGACGGGTTCGACATTTCCCATCACAGCGGAAACGAAACCTACGGCTCCTGCGTTGTTTTCGAACAAGGGATAGCTAATCCCACGATGTACAGGCGGTTCAGGATAACTGCAGGAGACGGGCCCGACGATTTCCGGTCCATAAGGGAAACGGTGCGCCGGCGGTACAGCCACGTTTTAAGTGACGAAGGATCATTGCCCCAGCTCGTGTTGATTGACGGAGGACCCCAGCAGCTGAGGTTCGCCAGGGAAGCCCTGGAAGAAACAGGACTTGGCGAATTGGAGACGGTAGCCCTTGCGAAAAAAGAGGAGCTTCTTTTCCGCCCGGGCACGATGGAGCCCGTGAGGCTCGATGCCTCCAGCGAGGCTCTCAGACTTCTACAGAGGGTAAGGGACGAGGCCCACCGTTTCGCCCTGTCTGCTCACCGCGGCAGGCAAACGAAACGCCTGGCCAGGTCATCCCTCGAAGATATTCCCGGTATAGGAAAGGTGAAGGCGGCGGAGCTTCTGGCCCGTTTCGGAAGCGTCCCGCGCATAGCCCAGTGCAGCGAGGATGAACTTGCAGAAATAAAGGGCATCAACAAGACCCTTGCCGGCAAGATTCTGGCCCACCTGCGAGGTGAAATTTTTGACGACACGGAGAATGAATGAAGCCAAAGACAGGTATTACATGTCTCTTGCGATCGACCTCGCCCGCAGGGGAACGGGTCGGACCGCACCGAATCCCAGGGTAGGATGCGTCATTGTGAAAGAGGGCCATATCGCAGGGTGGGGTTTTCACAAAGCCTTCGGGCTGCCTCACGCGGAGGCGGAGGCTCTCCAAAGAGCCGGCGATGCCGCGAAAGGGTCCACGCTCTACGTTAACCTCGAGCCCTGTTCGCATTACGGAAAGACGCCGCCATGTTCCGGTGCGATAATAGAGGCAGGGGTATCGCGGGTGGTTGCGGCCATGAAAGATCCTGATCCGCGCGTAAGCGGTCGGGGCTTTCGCGCGCTGCGTGAAGCCGGAATCGATGTGGATGTCGGACCCTGTGCGGCGGAGGCCGCACAGGTCAACAGGGGGTTCATAAAACGGATGATAGAGGGACGCCCCTGGGTTACCCTTAAGGCCGCGATGACGCTAGACGGGCGAATTGCCGATGAAAGCGGATGGAGCAAGTGGATATCCAACGAGTGGAGCCGGAAACGTGCACATATACTCAGGACGGAGCATGACGCTGTTCTTGTTGGAATCGGGACGGTTGCATCGGATGACCCGAAACTGACCGTCAGGGAAGTTTCGGGTCATTCCCCCAGGGTGGTGCTGCTCGACCCGTCGCTGAAGGTTTCACCAGGAGCCAATATTTTTCGATACGGCAAGCCCCTGGTGATTGCCTCCTCCGGGGCGGATTCGCGTAAAGTTCGGGTACTGGAAAATGCCCCTGCCGGTGTTATATTGTTGCCATCCGAAAATGGTCGTCCGGGGCTTTCCGACGTCCTGACACGCCTGGGTGCCGAGGGAATCAACGACCTGCTCGTGGAGGGCGGATCGAAGGTTATGGGGTCGTTTCTTTCGGAAGGCCTTTTCGACGGTGTCTCGCTTTTTGTGTCGCCCAGGTTCATGGGTGAGGGCAAGCCCCTTTGCGGTAATGCCCGATGGTTGGCGCTGGAGAACGCACCGGCTGTTTTTATAACAAAAAAGGCGTTGGTAGAAGGTGATTTGTGGATCGAGGGGACTGCGGTATGTTCACGGGATTGATAGAAGACACGGGCGTGCTTTACTCTGCTTTGAAAAAATCCGATGTGCTCTTTCTCGAAATAGGTGATACCAAATTGGCGCGCTTTCTCGGGAAAGGGGATTCCGTGTGTGTTTCGGGAGCCTGCCTTTCGGTTGTCGAAATACCGTCGGAAAACCGTTTTACCGCGGAACTTATGCCCGAAACGGCGAATAGGACGACGCTTGGAAAGCTTTCGCCGGGTGCCAGGGTGAATCTTGAAAGATCCCTGCCCGTTTCAGGAAGGTTCGAAGGTCACCTTGTGACCGGCCATGTAGACACGAAAGGCGTAATATCAGAAAAACGGCAATTGGACAAGACGGCACTCCTGAAAGTGAAGATCGCCCCCGAATACCTCAGGTATATCGTGGAAAAAGGATCGATAGCCGTGGACGGCGTAAGCCTTACGGTGATTGATACCGGACCGGACTGGTTTTCGGTTGGAATCATTCCTGTAACGCTTTCTACGACGACTCTCGCTGAAAGGAAACGTCGGGACGAAGTCAATATAGAATGCGATATTTTGGCTAAATACCTGGAAAAACTAGTTTTGCCTCTGTTTGGCCCGGGAAAGACAAAAGAAAAGTCCGGCCTGACAAAGGATGGCCTCAGGGAGATGGGCTGGGAAATCTAGAAACGAATACCGGAAGGAGAAAAGGAATGTCAAAAGCCTGGATGGAACATCCTTTCAGCAGCATAGACGATGCAATAGAAGATATCAAAAAAGGGCGCATGGTCATCGTCGTTGACGACGAGGCCAGGGAGAACGAAGGCGACCTGGTTATAGCCGCCGAACTGGTGAGGCCTGAAGACATCAATTTCATGGCCACCTATGCAAGGGGACTTATTTGCGTGCCCATAACCGAAGAGCGGGCCTTGGAACTTGACCTCAAGCCCATGGTGCAGGAGAATACCGACCTGCACGGCACCGCCTTCACGATAAGCGTCGACGCAAGGGAGAAAACCACTACGGGCATTTCCGCCGCCGAAAGGGCGCTGACGGCTCGTCTTCTGGCTGATCCCGGTGCCGGGCCCGAATCTTTCAGAAGACCCGGTCACATGTTCCCCCTTGTCGCCAGAAAGGGAGGCGTACTGAAGCGTGCTGGTCACACCGAGGCAACCATCGACCTCACCAGGCTTGCCGGGCTTTATCCCGCGGGGATTTGCTGCGAGATCATGAACGACGACGGCAGCATGGCCCGTCTTCCGGACCTTTTGAAATTCGCGCAGCGTCACTCCCTGAAGATCGTTTCCATCGAGGACCTGATCCGTTACCGGAGCCGTTCGGAAAAACTTGTCGAGCGCGTGGCCACGGTGAAGCTTCCCACGGTATTAGGGAGTTTCATCGCCCATGCCTACAGGTCCAACTACGATTCTTCAAGTAACGACGTGTTGCACGTGGCCCTGGTTCGGGGCGAGCCCGAAAAAAGCGAAAGCGCCCTGGTCAGGGTACACTCGGAGTGTCTAACGGGAGACGTGTTCGGGTCCCTCAGATGCGATTGCGGGCCCCAGCTTCATGCGGCGATGCGCATGGTGGATGAAGCCGGCGAAGGGGTAATACTTTACATGCGTCAGGAAGGCAGGGGCATAGGATTGCTGGAAAAACTAAAGGCCTACGAATTGCAGGAAAACGGACTGGACACGGTGGAGGCCAACGAGGCGCTGGGCTACGCGGCCGATTTGAGGGACTACGGGATGGGCGCACAGATTCTGGCCGACCTGGGCCTCAAAAAGATCAGGCTTCTTACCAACAATCCAAAGAAGATAGTGGGCCTTGAAGGATACGGCCTGGAAGTGGTGGAAAGGATACCCCTTATAATCGAACCCAACGAGTTCAACAAGCGGTATCTCGCCGCCAAGGAAAAGAAACTTGGGCATATGCTGCACCTGAAGGATATCATAGGATAGGCACCTGGAACATTTACTCGAAGAACCATGAAAGAGGGGATGACAATGCGCGTGTTTGAGGGAAAACTCGTAGGGGCCGGACTTAGGTTTGGTATAGTGGTTTCCCGTTTCAACGAACTCATTTCTTCCAGGCTTCTCGAAGGCGCCAAGGATTTTCTGTTGCGCCATGACGTCAGGCACCAGGATATAGACATAATTTGGGTTCCGGGAGCGTGGGAACTGCCGCTGGCCGCGAAAGAATGCGCTCTCTCCGGAACCTTCGATGCGGTTATAGCCCTTGGAGCAGTGATTCGCGGCGAAACGCCCCATTTCGATTATGTGGCCGC
>JAHDOX010000057.1 GCA_018434645.1 Synergistales bacterium
CATAGGGTTCCTTCACGAACGGCACCTGGACGAGAGCGTATCCCGGCTGAAAAGAGAGGCCCTCTTCGTCCCCGAGATGATGCGCATAGCGGACCTGCTCGACGTCATGAAGGGCAAGCGGGTGCACATGGCCATCGTGGTCGACGAATACGGAGGAACTGCCGGACTGGTGACCCTCGAGGACCTGATCGAGGAAATAGTCGGCGAAATCCAGGACGAATACGACGAGGAGGCGCCCTCGATCCAGAGGGAAACGGGTGGAAGTTACCTGGTCAAAGGTTTTATGGACCTGGAGGACCTGAGCGAGGAGACGGGCTATCCTTTCGAGTCTCCCGACGTGGATACCGTAGGGGGTCTCATACTGTCCCTTGCAGGGCGCTTCCCGGACAAGGGGCAGAAGCTGCATTACGGTAGCTGGGATATCGAGGTACTGGAAGTCCAGGACCACAGGATCAAACTGGTCCGTCTTACGCCGAGAGAAGCCGGGGTTAAAACGGCCCGGACCGATGGCGGCAGAAACGGGTAAAAGGAAAGAAGGTGGGGATGTTGATGCAATGGCCTTCGGAAACCGGTAAGACCCCTACGGAGCTTCTGGAAAAAGCCAGGGAAGCCTCGCGTCACGCCTATGCCCCCTATTCCGGTTTTTCCGTCGGGGCGGCCCTGCTTTGCCGTGATGGGACGATACACACCGGGTGCAACGTGGAAAACGCAAGTTTGGGCCTGACCGTCTGCGCCGAGCGGAACGCCCTCGCCAGTGGTGTGCGGGATGATATGGATTTTCCCGTTGCCGTTGCCGTGGTGTCGGCTTCGGGCAAACCTTGTTACCCCTGCGGGGCCTGCAGGCAGGTCCTCGCGGAATTCAACCCGGCCATGGCGGTGGTTCTCGAAAAAGACCAGGAAGTGGTTCTTCTCTCCTTGTCGGAACTTTTTCCCCACCCTTTCCAGAAAGAATGGCGAAGCTGCTCCGATGAAAGACCTCGATAACGGAAACGCCCCCTATCGAAGCGGCATAGCGGCCGTCGCCGGCAGGCCGAACGTGGGCAAGTCCACCCTGATCAACGCCCTGATGGGCTGGAAATATTCCATAGTTTCCTCAAAGCCCCAGACGACGAGAAGGTGTACCCGCTACATATTGTCGAAAGAGGGCGGCCAGGTCGTTTTGGTGGACACTCCAGGCTTGCACCGGCCTTTTCATCTTATGGGCCGGGCAATGGAAAACAACCTCCTGACGACGCTTTCCCAGGTGGATCTGGTATGCCTCGTTACCGAGGCCACCGACCGGAGTCTTGGCCCGGCCGACAGAATCCTTACTGAACGCATAGCCAAGGGGTCGTCGGTCCCGGTTTTTCTGGTGGTAAACAAGACAGACCTTGCGGAAGACCCGGCCGAATCGGCGGAACGGGTCAGGAAGCTTTACGAAGGTGTCCTGGATATCCGTGAAGAAGCTCTTGTCTCGGCGGAAAGGGGAATCGGCGTGGAGGAATTTGCTCGCAAGCTCATTGCCATGTTGCCTCCCGGCCCGCCCCTGTATCCGCAGGACGAACTCGGCGATTTCAGCGAACGCTTCCTGGCCGAGGAGATAATAAGGGAGAAGGTCCTCGAGCAGACGGAAGAGGAAGTCCCTCATTCTGTAGCTATCGTCGTTGAAGAATTCAAAAGTCCCGACGAGTATCCAGGGAGGGACACCCTCTTCATACGGGCCGATATTTACGTCGAACGACCCGGCCAGAAGGCCATTCTCATCGGAAAGGGCGGCAGGAAACTGAAAACCATAGGAAAAGCGGCGAGAATGGATCTTGAAAGACAATTCGGCCACAAGGTCTATCTGGACCTTTGGGTCAAGGTTCGGCCCCGGTGGCGGGAAAACGAAACCATCCTAAAGCGGATGGGCCTTATCCAGTGAGCGGTGAAACCCCGTGGAAGGCGCTCGCAGACAAGGACTGCTGAAAGAACGCGGCGTAGTCTTGAGGCGCGTTGACACGCCGGAGGGAAACAGGCGTGTGTATTTGTTTCTTGCCCATCAGGGTCCCTTGTGGGCTTCGGCTCCCGGAGCCGCCAGGGGCAAGGTCCGCTTCGGTGGCTCCACCGAGCCCATGGTATGGGGTATCATGCATCTGTACAGGGGGCCTAACAGGTTCTACCTGAGGGACGTCGACGTCAGGAAGGATTTCTGGTCCCTGAGGGCACGACCGGGTGCGATGAGAAGGGCCATCGAGTGGATACGGACAGTATCGCTTGTCCTTTTGCCCATGCATCCCTGTGACGAATTGTTGCCGATTTTATACTGGTCGCTTTGTTCCCTCGAGGACGAGGCGGTTCCGGGCGTCGTCGCCGAATGGCGTTTCTTCTGGAAATGGCTGGGAGTGTGGGGGCTTGCCCCCGACCTGGCGAGGTGCGGCTTTTGCGGCGTTCAGGAAACCCAATCCTGGGTCCTGTCGGAAGAAGGGCTTTTTTGCGGAAGCTGCTCGTCCGGCAAGGGAGGCATCCGCCTTGATAAAGCGACGGTAGCTGACCTCAGGAGGGCGGCTTTTTCCCCAAGGGCGGCCTTTCTCGCCTGGGCGAGGACGGCCGCCTTCGACGAAAAAACGTGGAATCTTTGCAATGAAAGGCTTAAAAGGAGTATCCTGTCCGGGATGTAACCGGATCAAAGCCGAAAAACGCTCTTTTCCACAGGGAGGGATACCATTGAACTTTCAGGACATCATAATTCGGCTGGAGAAGTTCTGGGCCGAGCAAAACTGCGTCATCCAGCAACCTTACGACATCGAGGTGGGGGCGGGAACCATGAACCCGGCTACTACCCTTCGCGTACTGGGCCCCGAACCCTGGAGGGTGGCCTATGTCGAACCGTCGAGAAGGCCCACCGACGGCCGGTATGGGGAAAACCCCAACAGGCTCCAGCATTATTATCAGTACCAGGTCATCATCCAGCCTTCACCCGACGATATCCAGGACATCTACCTGGCCAGCCTCAAGGCGCTGGGTATAGATCCGGAAGAGCACGATATCCGGTTTGTCGAGGACGATTGGGAGTCCCCAACCATAGGAGCCTGGGGACTGGGCTGGGAAGTCTGGCTGGACGGGATGGAAATCACCCAGTTCACTTATTTCCAGCAGGTGGGAGGCATAGATATGGCCCCCGTACCGGTGGAACTCACCTACGGCATCGAGAGAATCGCCATGTTCGTCCAGAAAGTGGACAACGTCTACGACCTGACCTGGGTGGGCAATGTCACCTACGGTGATGTGCACCACAGAAGCGAAGTGGAGTTTTCCACCTATAACTTCGAAGTGGCAGATACGGATATGCTGTTTGACCTTTTCTCCAGATATGAAGCCGAAGCCATGCGCTCCCTCGAGGCCGGGCTCGTCCTTCCGGCCTACGATTACGTCCTGAAATGTTCCCACACCTTCAACCTGCTGGACGCCAGAAACGCCATAAGCGTGACCGAAAGGACGGGGTACATATCGAGGGTGCGCAACATAGCCGGCAAATGCTGCAAGGCCTACTGCATGCTGCGCAAGGACCTCGGCTATCCCCTCATGCACAAGTTCGACGAAAAGACGGGGAGGCAGACCCGATGACCATGCGCGATTACATAATGGAAATAGGCACCGAGGAGATACCGGCAGGTTTCGCCTCCTGGGCCGTCGACGAGGTACTTCGCATAGCCGGGGAGGAATTCCGCGCCGCCAGGTTGACCTGCGATTCCATGAAAAGCTACGCTACACCCAGGCGCATAGCCCTTTATGTACGGGGCCTCGCCGAAAAACAGGAAGACCTCACGGAAGAACTCAAGGGTCCCACCTGGCAGCAGGCCTTCGACGCCAACGACCATCCAACCAAGGCCGCCAAGGGCTTCGCGAAAAGCAAGAACGTCTCTGTCGACGACCTCGAAAAGAGGAACATTGGCGGAACGGACTTTGCCGTTGCCGTGCTGCGCAAGGAAGGAGAATCAACCGCCGGTGTGCTCCGGGAAATCGCACCTGCGGTCATACGCAGGCTGGTGTTTCCCAAGAACATGTACTGGGACGACACCTTCGTACGGTTCGCCCGGCCCATCCGTTGGATACTCTCCCTTTTCGGGAGCGAAATCGTACCCTTTACATACGGCAACATACAAGCCGGCCGCGTGACGAGGGGACACCGCTTCATGGGCTCCCGTGCCGTGGAGGTCGAAAATGCCGAAGAATATTTCGGAAAGCTCTTCGACAACTTCGTCATCATCGACCCGGAAAAAAGGCGCGAAAAAATGATAGCGGGGATTTCTTCCATAGAAAAGGAGATAGCGGCGAAGGCCCAGCTGGACAGCGACCTGGTGGAAGAAAACCTGTATCTCGTGGAATTTCCCGTACCCTTCGCGGGAGAGTTCGAGAAGTCCTTTTTGAAGATGCCCGAAGAAGTCCTGACCACTACCATGAAACACCACCAGAGGTACTTCCCGGTGCGGGACGAAAAAAGCGGCGCCCTCAAGCCCTACTTTATCGGCGTCAGCAACAACAGGGCCGCAAACATGGCCGTAGTGCGAGAAGGGAACGAGCGCGTGCTGAAAGCGCGGCTTTCAGACGCGGCCTTTTTCTGGAAGGAAGACCTGCAGGTACCGCTGCACAAGCGGGTCGAGAAACTCAAGAACATCGTGCACCAGGAGCAGCTCGGCTCTGTTTACGACAGGACGATAAACATCCAGACCATTGCCGTGGCTTTGTGCGACCAAGCCAGCCGGGCGGACATAAGGCCCCTGGTCGAACGTGCAGCGTACCTCTCGAAGGCGGATCTGGCGACGTCCATGGTTTACGAGTTCCCCGAACTCCGGGGTGT
Source organism: Synergistales bacterium (assembly GCA_018434645.1). Classification (GTDB taxonomy): domain Bacteria; phylum Synergistota; class Synergistia; order Synergistales; family Thermovirgaceae; genus UBA1876. Next base: position 4,820 of record JAHDOX010000057.1, read on the forward strand.
CATGGGGCGCGAATACGCCAGAAGAAACGGCGAAGACGAACGCGTGGCCCTGGCGCTTTACGAACAGTACCTGCCGGCCGCCGCCGGTGACGCCACGCCGTCCGACCTGGTCGGAGCCGTGCTGGGTGTCGCCGACAGGCTGGACACCATCGCCGGCGGTTTCAGGGCGGGCCTTCAGCCCACGGGATCGCAGGACCCCTACGGAATCAGAAGGGCGGCCAGAACGATAAACGAGATCATCTGGGCGACCGGGATGGACCTCGACCTGGAAGAGGCCGCGCGAACCGCGGCCGGCGTTTACCAAATCGACGAAACAGGCGTGGAGGAAATGCTCGATTTCCTTAAACAGCGCCTTCATCACCAGGCAAGAGAGAAAGGCTACCCCCACGACCTGACGTCCCTTGCCCTTTCCGTGACCTGGCGCAGGCCCCTGCAGGTTCTGAAATTTTTGGAAAGTTTCGCCGCCGTACGGGAGGACGAGTGGTTCAAGGGCCTTGTGACGGCGTCGGTCCGGGTCAGAAACATCCTGGCCAAAAGCGAAAAGGTACCAAAAATTCCCGATGAAAGCGTTTTCGTCGAGGATGCGGAAAAATCGCTCTGGCAGGCCGTGCTGGAGATTCGTGAACCGGTCGAAGGGGCTGTGAGAAACTGCGAATGGGAAGAACTCACACGCCTTCTGGCGCGTCTTGAACCTTACGTGACGGCCTTTTTCGACGACGTGCTTGTCATGACCGAAGACGAAAAGCTCAGGCAAAACCGGCTTGCCTTGTTGCAGGAGACGGAAAAACTCTTCGTCTCAGTGGGCGATTTGGGACTTCTGAAAGGATGAGGCGGCAAAGCGCACAACCAGACAGAAAAAGACAGGAGGAAGCCCCATGGAGATGACCATTTACGTGGTGTCCGACTTTACCGGAGAAACGGCGGAGCACGTCGCCCGGGCAGCTTTCAGCCAGTTCGCCTCCGACGTTATCGACCTGCAGCGCTTCCGCTACATCAACAACAAGGAGCGCGCCCAGGAGGTGCTCGAGCAGGCCGCGGAAGACAAGGCCCTCGTCATATGCACTCTCGTTGACCACGACCTGCGACGCTGGTTCGTGGAAAAGGCCAGGGCGCAGGGGACCGAAATAGTGGACATACTGGGCCCGATCCTTGATATACTTGAAAAGAGGCTGGGGCACCCGCCACTTGAGACGCCGGGGCTTTTGAGGCGGATGGACGAGGAGTACTTCCGCAGGGTAAAGGCCATCGAGTTCGCCATAAAATGTGACGACGGACGCTGCCAGGAAGAGCTGCCCGGTGCGGATGTGGTTATCACGGGGGTTTCGAGGACCAGCAAGACGCCCCTTTCAATATACCTGGCTCACAGGGGTTTCATGGTGGCAAACATACCGCTCATCCCCGAGACGGAGCCGCCCAGGCAGCTTTTCAGCGTACCTCCCGAGAGGGTTTTCGGGCTCATGATACAGCCCGAGAAGCTGGTTCAAATCAGGCGGGAGAGGCTTCGTCTTCTCGGGCTCGACGCAGAGGTGTCGAATTACGCACAGTGGGAACGCGTCGAGGAAGAGCTGCAGTTCGCCAGAAGCCTCATGCGCAAGATAGGCTGTAGGGTGCTCAACGTGACAAACAGGGCTATCGAGGAAACCGCCCAGGAGATACTGGACTACCTGCGGGCATGACATGATCTTTTACGGGGGTGAAAACATGAGCGAAAAGACCGTAAACAAAAAATACATCTACAATTTCCGCGAAGGAAGGGCCGACATGAAGGACCTTCTGGGAGGCAAAGGGGCCAACCTGGCCGAGATGCTTAGAATAGGTCTTCCCGTCCCGCCCGGTTTTACCATCACCACGGAAGCGTGTCTCGAGTTTCTTGAAAAGCGGGAATCTTTCCTCGAAAAATTGTGGCCCCATGTGAAAGAGGCCGTCGCCGAAATGGAAAGGGAAACGGGGAAGACCTTCGGGGGCGACAAGAACCCCTTGCTCGTTTCGGTCCGGTCGGGCGCCGCTGTTTCCATGCCCGGCATGATGGACACCATCCTGAACCTGGGACTCAACGACGAAACCGTCAAGGTACTGGCGGAAGCCTCGGGCGATGAGCGGTTCGCCTACGACAGCTACCGTCGTTTCATACAGATGTACGCCGATGTGGTCCTGGGGATAGACGGCAGCCTGCTGGACAACGTTATAACCCAGACCAGGTGCAGCCTCGGGGTCAAGTTCGACTACGAGGTCCCGGCGGCTGCCTGGAAAGAGGTAATAGACAAATTCAAGCGCTTAGTCTCGAGGGAGAAGGAATCGCCCTTTCCTGCGGACCCATGGGAACAGCTCAAAAAGGCCATTATCGCCGTGTTTGACAGCTGGAACACACCCAGGGCCAAGACCTACAGGAAAATCAATCGCATCCCGGACAACCTGGGGACAGCCGTCAACGTGGTGACCATGGTGTTCGGGAACCTGGGCGACGATTGCGGTACAGGCGTGTGTTTCACCAGGAACCCGGCCACGGGCGAGAAGGTCCTGTATGGCGAGTTTCTCACCAACGCCCAGGGCGAGGATGTGGTGGCCGGGACAAGAAACCCCGAGCCCATAGCCGATCTTGAAAAACAGATGCCCGAAGTCTACCGCGAACTCGAAGAAGTGGCCTCCCTCCTTGAAAAGCACTACAAGGACATGCAGGATATCGAGTTCACCATCGAAAAGGGCAAGCTCTACATCCTGCAGACCAGAAGCGCCAAGCGCACGGCGAAAGCCGCCGTAAACGTGGCCGTCGACATGTACGAGGAAGGGTTGATCGACGCCGCCGTCGCCGTATCGAGAGTGACGCCCGACCAGGTGGAACAGCTTCTTCACAAGCAGGTAGACCGGGAGGCGTCCTATGAAGTGCTTGCAAAGGGGCTTCCCGCGTCTCCAGGTGCGGCAGTGGGGGAAGTGGTCTTCGACGCCGACGAGGCGGAGAAGCTCGGCCAGTCCGGTAAAGCCGTCATCCTGGTCCGTCCGGAGACGACCCCCGACGATATCCATGGCCTCTTCGCGGCCGAGGGTGTCTTGACCAGCCGGGGAGGCATGACGAGCCACGCGGCCGTCGTTGCGCGCGGCATAGGCAAACCCTGTGTTTCCGGGTGCGAGGCCGTCCAGATAGACCTTGACGGCCAGTTGATGCGCGTCGGCGAAAAGGTTATACGAAAGGGCGAGATTCTGACCATCGACGGAACCAGGGGCGAGGTCATCGAGGGAGAGGTCTCGCTCGTGCAGCCCTCGTTTTCGCAAGAGTTCCGAGAACTTCTTGACCTGGCGGATACGGTTTCCGACCTCGAGGTCTGGGCGAACGCCGACACTCCGGAGGACGCAAGGAAAGCCCGCGATTTCGGTGCGAAAGGTATAGGCCTTTGCAGGACCGAGCACATGTTCATGGAAGCAGGCAGGCTTCCCGTAATGCAGGAAATGATAATGGCCGACGGAAAAGATGCGCGCATCGAGGCGCTTGGTAAGCTGAAGGTCATGCAGAAAGAGGATTTTCGTGGCATTTTCGAGGCCATGGAAGGGCTTCCCGTGACGATACGCCTCTTGGACCCGCCGCTTCACGAATTCTTGCCCGACGAGGAAGAGTTGCGGGAAAAAATGGCAAGACTCGAGCGGGAAGGCAAAAAGGACACTCCCGAATACGAAAAGGTAAAGGCCACCCTGAAAAGGGCCCTCTCGCTATGGGAGAACAACCCCATGCTGGGTTTCAGGGGGTGCCGCCTCGGGATGATTTATCCTGAAATCTACGAAATGCAGATAGCGGCGATTCTGGAAGCGGCCTGTGAGCTGGCGGCAGAGGGCAAAAAGGTCATACCCGATATCATGATGCCACTGGTAGGGACCCAGGAAGAGATGAGGCGACTAAAGGCCATGGTAGACAAGGTCGCCGAAAAAGTGTTCGAAAAAGGCGGTACCTCCGTAGAATACCTTGTGGGAACCATGATAGAGCTCCCGAGGGCGGCGCTCGTGGCGGGGCCGATCGCCGAGTACGCCGAGTTTTTCAGCTTCGGTACCAACGACCTTACCCAGACGACCTTCGGATATTCCCGCGACGACGCCGAGGGCAAATTCCTCGCCCAATACGTAATGGACGGAATCCTCGCCGAAAACCCCTTCCATGTGCTCGACAGGGAGGGAGTCGGGCGGCTCATGAAGATAGCCGTATCCGACGGCCGTGCGGTGAGGAAGGACATACAGATCGGCATCTGCGGGGAACACGGAGGCAACCCGCCCAGCATAGCCTTTTGTCACGAGCTGGGCCTTAAATACGTCAGCTGCTCCCCCTACCGTGTGCCCGTGGCCAGGCTCGCTGCGGCACAGGCGAAGCTGGGGCTGATAGACTAGACCGCTGCACGCCTCAGTTGGTGATGCCATACTGCTCCAGCAGTTCCCGAAAACGCTGTTCCACCTCTTCTGGGGTGCGCTCCTTCGGTTTTGAAGGCGCACCTGAAGCCTTCGGGAGGGGGACCTCAGCCTTTTTCGGGCTTTCAACCGGGGCCGGTGCTCTTTCCGGCTCCGGTTTTTGTTGTTGCACGTAAACAGGAGGCACTATTTTTTCCCTGGCTATCCCGAAATCCTCCGGTAGCGAGATGCTGTAGACCGGCAAATTGGCGGAAGCCACAGTCAGCACCTCCTGATCCCTGGTCGAAAGACGAAGCACCGGGGCTCGCTCGTCTGAAAAAGCCATCGCCCAGTCGCCTCCGTGAAGGGGGCAGGAAGCCCGGGGAGCCGTCCCGTCCGGAAGGTATATTTCCACTGAAGAACAATTGGGCGTCGACAGAAAACCCGATTCCAAACATACGGATACTTTATCCATGATAGCGCCCGTAGGGGAAAAGCTATGCCGTACAGGCAGCCTGGTTATGGCCTTTTCCACAAAGTCCTTCCAGACCGGTGCCGCCACGACCCCGCCCGTCCCCGGGTGCCCCAGGCTCTTGTTATCGTCGTTTCCTGCATAAACAACCGCGACAAGCCCGGGCAACCCTCCTGCGAACCATGCATCGGTGTATTCGTTGGTCGTTCCCGTTTTCCCGAAAGTTTCATAACCCTGTATGGCCGCTCTTCTTCCTGTCCCGGCCCTTACCACGTTTTCAAGCACCGATCGTATGGACGTCACGATTTCGGGCTCGACGGCCGGTACAGGTTCCGGCCCGCGCTGCTCCAGGACCTCGCCGGCCGGCGTGGTGACCCGCTTTATCCCGTAGGGGCGAATACGGTAGCCTCCATTGGCGAAAACGCAATAGGCTGCTGCCATTTCCAGGGGGGTCACGTTAGCCGAACCCAGTGACAGCGAAAGGTCCGCCGGCAGGTGAGGTGAGGTGAACCCCGCATCTCTTGCCAGGTTGAGTATCTTGTCTATACCAGTCATGTGTCCGACCCTGACTGCGACGGTATTGTAGGAGTGCGTCAATGCCTCGAGAATGGTTACTTCGCCATGGTACTTGTCGCCGTAGTTGCCGGGTTCCCAGACGTCTCTTTCGCCCCTTTCGTCCACGCCGTTATCGTAGGAAACCGGAGCGTCGAAGACGTGGTCTACGGGCCTTATCCCCTCGCGAAGCGCGGCGGTGTAGACAAAAGGCTTGAAAGAAGACCCCGGTTGCCTGAAAGCCTGGGTCGCCCTGTTATACTTGCTCTTTTCGAAATCCTTGCCGCCCACGAGGGCCAGTATTTCCCCCGTCGAAGGCTCCAGGGCGACGATGGCGCCCTCGCTTTTCAGGTTTTGAATGGCCTCCTCGGCGAAGGTCTGGACGTCGATATCTATGGTGGTATAGACTCTCAGGCCCCCGCGGTAGACCATGTCGCTGCCGTATTTCGGCAGAAGATGTTCGAACAGGATGTAGGAGATAAAATAGGGTGCCCTGTCGAACATGAGAGCGGGTTTTTCGAGATTCTGGAAATCGAGCTCGATTCTGGATGCCTTCTCAGCCTCTTCCGCGGAGATGTATCCGTCCTCGCGCATCCGGGCAAGCACGTACTGTTGGCGTGCTGTCGCACGGTCGGGATGGCGTTTCGGGGTGTAATACTCCGGGGCCTTTATGATGCCTGCCAGAAGGGAAGCCTCCGAAAGGGTCAAATCAGCGGGTTCCTTGTTGAAATATAGCTGCGCCGCCGAATGTATGCCCCAGGCGCCGTGGCCGAAATAAATCATGTTAAGGTACATCTCGAGTATCCGGTCCTTGGTGAAAACGCGCTCGAGCCTGAGGGCGAGTATGGCCTCGCGGATCTTCCGGTCCAATGTCTGCTCTCTGGTCAGAAAGAGGTTTCGTGCAAGCTGCTGGGTGATGGTACTCGCCCCCTGCTTGAGCTCCATGTGCCTGAGATCGATCCAGAAAGCCCTGAATATGGCCATGAGGTCGATGCCTCCATGCTCATGGAAAGAGCTGTCCTCGGCTGCTATTACCGCCTGCTTCATGAAGGGGGAAATCCTGTCGAGGGGTACCCATGTCCTGTTTTTGTGAAAGAGGCGCGTGATGACCTTTTGGTTCCTGTCGTAGACGATGGTGGAAAGGTCCGCCTCGTAATGGGCTATCTCCTCCGCGGAAGGAAGCGCCGAAGCCGCGTTTCGCACGTAAAATGCTGTCAAAACCGACGCTGCCGCGGCTATTAGCAGCAAAACCACGAGAGCCGACTTCAGGACCGTCTTTGCAAAATGCCTGCGGCCCGTATCCTTTTTTATATCCTCTTTTTTGTTCGCTTTTTTGTTTCTGCCCTTTTCCGAACGTCCAGACTTTGCCATGCCTGTGCCTCCAGCATATAAAGTAGAAAAAAGAAAATAATCGCACGAGGCAAGGATACCAGATTTTCGGGGTTGCACAACCGGCGGATGCGTGGTATATTCATCGCCGTCGCTTGAGTTGGGGCGACCGGAAGAACCTTGATAAAAGAATACGGTGCGCAGGAAACGAGCGGATCAACGTGAAATTTATGGAGAGTTTGATCCTGGCTCAGGACGAACGCTGGCGGCGTGCTTAACACATGCAAGTCGGACGGTCCGGCACTCAGCCTCTAGTGGTCAGTTGCTCCGAGAGGGACATAAGGAGTAACGGGAAGGTTCATTTGAGGGAAGTAACTGGCTATCAGTGGCTGAGTGCCGGATAGTGGCGGACGGGTGAGTAACGCGTGAAGGACCTGCCCTGGGGAGGGGGATACCGTCTGGAAACGGACGTTAATACCCCGTAAGCCGGGAGGTGAAAGGCTCGTTAAGGGCTGCCCTTGGGGGGCTTCGCGTCCTATCAGCTGGTTGGTGTGGTAACGGCGCACCAAGGCGAAGACGGGTAGCCGGTCTGAGAGGATGGACGGCCACACTGGAACTGAGACACGGTCCAGACTCCTACGGGAGGCAGCAGTGGGGAATATTGGGCAATGGGCGGAAGCCTGACCCAGCGACGCCGCGTGAGGGACGAAGGCCTTAGGGTTGTAAACCTCTGTTGTACGGGAAGAAGCGAGTGACGGTACCGTACGAGTAAGCCCCGGCAAACTACGTGCCAGCAGCCGCGGTAACACGTAGGGGGCGAGCGTTGTCCGGAATTACTGGGCGTAAAGGGCACGCAGGCGGATATGTATGTTTGTTGTGAAATGTCAGGGCTCAACCCTGGAGTTGCGGCAGAAACTGCATATCTGGAGTACTGGAGAGGGAAGCGGAATTCCCGGTGTAGCGGTGAAATGCGTAGATATCGGGAGGAACACCAGTGGCGGAGGCGGCTTCCTGGCCAGTAACTGACGCTCATGTGCGAAAGCTGGGGTAGCGAACCGGATTAGATACCCGGGTAGTCCCAGCCGTAAACGCTGAATGCTGGGTGTGGGTGTCGTAGGGCATCCGTGCCGGAGTTAACGCGCTAAGCATTCCGCCTGGGGAGTACGGTCGCAAGATTGAAACTCAAAGGAATTGACGGGGGCCCGCACAAGCGGTGGAGCACGTGGTTTAATTCGATGCAAACCGAAGAACCTTACCTGGG
>JAHDOX010000135.1 GCA_018434645.1 Synergistales bacterium
ATTGGTTTTGCCCCAAAGCAGTTTGCCGCATTAAGATGTTTTTTCTCGGCCTGCAGACCGGGAAACCCAATTTAACAACGCTACATCTAATCTGCAGGTCGACGGCCCGGTCTGCAGGGAACTAGAAACTGGTTTCACAACGCTTGATTTCCCCTGCAGACCGACGCACGGACACCCGTCCGTGTCAGTTGTTTCTGTTTTTGGTTCTATTGGTTTTGCCCCAAAGCAGTTTGCCGCATTAAGATGTTTTTTCTCGGCCTGCAGACCGGGAAACCCAATTTAACAACGCTACATCTAATCTGCAGGTCGACGGCCCTGTACTTGGTAGTTACCAACTGCGGGTGTATTCTGTTTTGGCAGGGGAAATTGAACCAGACCGTTGGACAACCTTGAGAATTTATCTATACGCCATTTGCTGGAGGCGGATCTCTCCGTTCTCCGTTATTATAGGTCTATGCGGCCTTCCGTGATCGCATGGTTCCACGAGTTCATAAAAGATACCGAAAGGGGCTGCCTCCTTTGAGAAAGAAAATATTGCCGGTTGTGCGTTTACGCCTCGCTTTTGCAATTTCGCTTGTTGTAATTTCATTTGTCGTCTGCGGCATTAATATTTTACCAGCAGTGGCGGACGAGCCAAATCCGGTTGAGCTGGTCGAAAAGGGAGTGGAAAAAGCCAAAGCGGGTGAATTCAGGGAAGCGCTGGACCTTTTGACACAGGCCATGGAACTTCGGCCCGACCAGCCGGAGATCCATTTCAACATCGGAGTCGTCCTTGAAAACCTTGGAAGATACGAGGAAGCCATTAAGCACTACGAGGAGCTGATCCGCCTGAAACCCGATTTCCCCGGAGGGTATAACAACCTGGGGAACGCCTACTGGAAGACCGGAAACATCAACGAAGCCGGAAAGATGTTTCGACGGGCCCTGGAAGTAGACCCCGATTATGAACTGGCCAAAATCAATCTCGGAAACGTCCTGCTTGCTCAAAAACAGCCTGAAGAAGCGCTTTCAGTCTTTTCCGAATTGAAAGAAAAAAATACCGGTTCTGCACAGGTTTATTACCTTGAGGGTCGGGCGTTGACCCTTTTGGGGCGCTACGAAGAGGCCATCAGTGACTTCGAAAAAGCACTGTCCATCGACCCCGGAATGCAGGACGCGCTATTTCACATGGGACTGGCTTGGGGCATGCTTGGAAACCGTGAGAAGGAGATAGAAACTTTACGCAAATTCGTGGAAGCAAACCCCGACGACGCGGCGGGGCACCTGCAGCTCGGTACGGCCCTGACCAGAAGCAGGAATTACCGGGAAGCTGAAGTTTCATTGAAGCGGGCGGTAGAACTGGATCCCCAGTCTTTTGCCGCCTGGAACAACCTCGGTCAGGTGTTGGTAACTATGGGGAAATACGACGAAGCCCTTAAGGCTGCGGAAACCGCCGTGGCCATAAATCCGGGCTCCCCACTGGCATATAACAGCCTCGGTTTCGCGCTGGTGGGCCTGGACCAGTACGCGGATGCCGCAAAGGCCTTTCGGGAGTCCATCAGCCTGGAGCCTGATTTCGCAGACCCCCACTACGGTCTGGGCGTGGCTGCCATTCTTTTGAACGACAGGGAAACGGCAGAGAAACAATTGAAGATACTCGAGGGTCTCCATCCCGGGATGGCAAGACAACTGGAAGGTTTTCTCAAACAGGGGGAGTGATATCACGTGAAGCGAAAACATTTCCTGATTGCGGCGGCTTTACTGCTTTTTACCCTTTATCTTGTGGGAATGGTGTGGGCACTCGACTCATCGATGGATTCGGGTGCGGCCGGTGAAGATTTCAGCGCAATAGAAAAAGAGCTCGAAAAGGCCATCCAGGAGGGCAAGATATCGATCCCTTCAAGACCGTCCTTTGAAGAAAATGAAGAACCAACGGAACTTTGCGAGGGTATGTCCCATTGGGTAACCTACTCCGCCAAGGGGAGTCGCTCGGAAGCCCGGCACGGCTTCATCGAGATCGAGGGCTACACCGTACCGGACGTTTTCACCAGTCTGGTGTACAAGGGCATAGGTGTCACTTTCAGCAGTCGGTCTTATCATTGGGGCGATGATGGCTATTGGCCGAGTGCCAAGGTAGCCGTACCTGAGGTAGAAGGTCCGTCCCTTTCGGAAACAGACAAAGAAACAGGATGGAAGATTACGGACAAAAGGCCTGCCGGTCTTCCGGAAAACTGGGTCTATGTAGAGTGGGAAGAGGGGGCGGCTTTCGTGGCGCCGGACAGACTTAAGGATTTTGTCGATGCGATGCAACTGCCCCTTTTGGAACGCTACGGAGAACGGATGGAAATGTCCCGGGATGAACTAGAACCGAAGGAAAACTCGGACTGACCGGTCAGGGATTTCTCCCCCGAAAAAGCGTGAAATACCTGAAACGGCCCGACAGGGCCGTTTTTTCTTTGCAGGCTGCGTTCGCGGCGCACTACCCGCCAGACCGCCGTCGGCGTATACTTTAACAGGTTCTCCAGTTTAGTGACGAAAGAGGTGGTGCCGTGATGCTCCCCATAGAGGGACTGGGCACGTTCTATTTAGGGAAAGGTTATGACCCCGCTTCCTCGGCCGTGACGGAAGAACTTCTTCTCTACGACGCAAAGGATCTGACCACCCACGGTGTCATCATCGGAATGACCGGAAGCGGCAAGACGGGTTTGGCTGTCGGCCTTCTTGAGGAGGCGCTTCTTGACGGTATCCCGGGCATCATTATCGACCCGAAGGGCGATATGCCGAACCTGATGCTTTCCTTTCCCGACCTCGCTCCCGAGGATTTTTTGCCCTGGGTCAACCCCCGCGAAGCTGCCCGGGAAGGGGTTTCACCGGACGAATACGCGAGGAAAACAGCCGAAGTGTGGAAGGCAGGCCTCGGGAAATGGGGGATAGAAGGGGATCGCATCCGGCGTTTCAGGGATGCGGGAGAAATAGTCCTCTACACGCCCGGAAGCTCTGCCGGCAGGCCTGTGAGCGCCCTGAGGTCCTTTCAGGTGCCTCCAAAGGATATTCTGGAGGACAGCGATCTTTTCACCGAAAGAATCCAGACCACGACCAGCGGAATTCTCTCCCTTCTGGGCATTGCAGGAGATCCCCTTACGAGCAGGGAGCACATTCTCATCTCCATGATCCTCGAAGACCGGTGGAAACAGGGCATGGACCTCGACTTGCCGGGGCTTATCGCGGCTTTGGCGGACCCGCCCTTCACCCAGGTTGGTGTGCTCCCCCTTGAGACTTTCTACCCTTCGAAGGATCGCATGGAACTTATTCTCGGCCTCAACAATCTCCTGGCGGCGCCAGGCTTTGCATCCTGGCTGGAGGGGGATCCAATGGATATCCCTCGCTTCCTTTTTTCACCGGAAGGAAAACCCAGGCTTTCCATATTCACCATCAGTCACCTGTCGGAAAGGGAGCGGATGTTTTTCGTCTCCCTCCTGTTAAACCAGATTCTCGGCTGGGCCAGGACCCAGCCGGGCACCTCGACGTTACGGGCCCTGCTTTACATGGACGAGATTTTCGGGTTTTTCCCTCCCGTTCAGGAGCCGCCGTCCAAAAAAACGCTCCTGACTCTGCTCAAGCAGGCCAGGGCCTACGGCCTTGGCGTACTCCTGGCGACGCAGAACCCGGTGGACCTGGATTACAGGGGATTGTCAAATACGGGGACCTGGTTCATCGGACGGTTGCAGACCGCCCAGGACAGGGAACGGGTCCTTTCAGGCCTGGAAAGCGCCACACCGGGGGGCCTGAAACGGGCTGAACTGGACGAGCTCATCGCCGGTATCGGGAAAAGGGTTTTTCTGATGCAGAATATTCACGAAGACCGGCCTTTTCTCTTTCACACCCGATGGGCCATGTCCTACCTGGCCGGGCCGATGACGCGCGAACAGGTCCGTGTGCTCAGCGAACACACCAGATCCGCTGCTGCAGACGGTGGATCCCCTGTAATCGCGACGCCCCGGGCTGCGGCCACCAAACGCCCAGTCCTGCCCGAGGGCGTTACCTCGCTGTACCCGCCCGTCTCGGAGGCCGAAAACATTGTCTACAGGCCTTACGTGGGAGGATTTGCCGATGTCCACTATCACAATGCCAGGTGGAAAGTCGACGAAAGCAGGGAGATAGCAAGGGCTGTAGCCGTTGATGAAGGCCCGGTTCCAGTGGACTGGAGTCTTGCCTTCCCTCTTGAGATGGACCCTTCGTCCCTTGCAGCGGGGCTTCCTTCCACGGGCGAACTTGAAGAAATACCCGAAAGCGCTCTAAAGCCGAAGAAACTTGAATTATGGGGCAGGGAATTTCTCAGGGAGATCCGGAGAGGTGATGTCCTCACCCTTTACCGGAACAATGATCTCAAATTGGTGAGCGAGCCGGGCGAGAGCCTGGAGGAATTTTCTGCCCGGGTGTCCCTCGGACTCCACGAGGAAAGGGATTCCGCCGTCGAGGCTCTTCGAAGAAAATATGCCTCCAAATTCACCACCCTCGAGAACCGTCTCATGCGTGCCAGGCAGGCCGTCGAAAGAGAAGAGCAGCAGGCAGGACAGAAAAAGATGGACACGGTAATCTCCTTCGGATCTACCATTGCAGGCGCTCTTTTGGGGCGGAAGATCGGAACCTACTCGGCTTCCCGGATGGGAACGGCCCTTTCCAAGGCGGGCCGGATGCGCAAGGAACAGCAGGATATCGCCCGGGCCAGGGAAACAGCCGAATCGGTGGAAGCGGAAATCGCGGAACTTGAAACGCGCCTCCAGGAAGAAGTCGATGCCATCCGCGGAAGCGATTCCCCCGGCGGTCCTCCGGTCGAGGAAATCTCCGTACGGCCGCGCGCCGGGGACATCTCTCTCCGGCTTTTCGGCATTATCTGGCTTCCCTGGAAACGAACCGCCGGCGGCGGGCTGGAACCGCTCTGGCGAAACAAGAACTGAGACCGGCCCATATACAATTGATATACTGGAAGAGAAATCCGGTTTCTTTGGAGGTGCCGGCATGAAGGGGAATCAAAATGAATTTTCGGAAGAAAGGCTGACCTTGAAGCTTGAAGTGACGGACACCGTCGTTTGCGAATACCTCAGGCGCTTCAGTGAAAGCGAGCGCGCGCAAAAGGCTCTCGAGGCGCTGAAAGTCGGTGTCATAGCCATTCAGTCTGCTTCCCCCTCGCTTGACACAAGGGTGGTGGAAGAAAAGTTCCGCCAGGTGGAGAAGGAAATGGACGACAAGATCGCCTCCTTCAGGGATGACCTGAGGGAGCGGCTGGAACAATATTTCCGCGCCGAAAGCGGCTCGGTTCCCTTGTGCATAGAGCGTCACTTCGGGGAAAACGGCAGTGTCTCCAGGATTCTCGAGACCTACTTCAATGCCGAGAAGGGACGCCTTTGTGACATACTGGAGGGCAAGGTAGGCCCCAACAGCTACATCGGCCGCCAGATGGACCCGAACAACCGGGAGGGGCTCCAAAACCGCATCGAAAAGACAGTGGAAGAGATACTCAGGGAAGGCTCCAGCCGCATACTCGAATCCTTCTCCCTGGACGACGAATCCAGTGCCATCAGCCGGCTCAAGCGCTCCCTCAGGGAAGAGATAGAAAAACTCCAGAAAGCCACGGCGGACCACTATGCCGAAATCAAAAGCCTTATCGAGAAGGAAAAGGGGCGTCTCGAGGAGGCGGAAAGGGGCACCGCCAAGGGACGTGACTTTGAGACGGCCCTTTATGAATACCTCGCCGCCTCGGCCCGCGGTCTCGAGGACGAGTCGGAAAACACCTCCGGTTCCAGGGGGCTCGTGGCATACGAAAAGGTCGGCGACTACGTGGTCCGTCTGGGGGAAACCACCCGGGCGCCCGGCAAGGCAATAGTTTTCGAGGCCAAGAAGGCGTCGGGCTACACGCTTAAAAAAACCCTTGAAGAACTTGACAGGGCCAAGAAAAACCGCGGGGCCGAAATCGGTATTTTCGCATTCTGCAAGGGCATGGAACCTCCCGAGGTAGAGGACTTCTACAGGTCCGGCAACGATTTCATCGTCACCGTCGACGAAAAGCTTCTGGCCGAAGGCAAACCCCTTCTTTTCTTCGACGCCGCCTACAGAATCGCCAGGACGCTGATCGTCTCGAGGATCCGGGAAGAGGAAGAACAAGCTGTGGACACGGACTACATCCGCAGCGAGATCGAAAACATCACCGGGGCGCTTCGCTACGCCTCGGACGTTCTGACCAAGGTCAACACTATTCGAAACAGCGCCGATACCATCGAAAAAGACATGGACAAGCTAAAGGGAAAGATAGAGGAACACCTGACGAACATAGCCGCCCATCTTCCCTCCTGACGCACCGGGCAAAGGTTTTTTGTTTTCCGAATTGCGCAGGGAATGTTCGGCCTTGTAGGAGACCACTTCAGGATACTTTCCATGATTTTGATCTGGGCTTCCGGGGTTGTCTCCGCCATCATAGACAACGTTCCCTACACTGCGGCTGTTATCCCGCTTGGGCCGGGGCATGCTCGTCATGGTTTCCACACTGGCTCTTTCCACGCTTTACGTTTACTTGCGTTATCTTTTATAGACGGGCCGAACAATCTGTTTGTCTTTTATTCGTCGAACGCTCCCGTACTCAGGTATTTGTCGCCCCTGTCGGGCGCAACGGTCACGATCACCCGGTCACCGGGAGCTTCTTTGGCTATTTCCATGGCCGCCCACAGGTTCGCTCCAGTCGAGATGCCGCAGAAAAGCCCATGACGCTGGGCGAACCAGCGCGCCGTCTCAAAGGCGGCCTCGTCGTCTACGGTCAGGACACGGTCCATTAACGAAAGATCAAGGTTTTTGGGCACGAAACCCGCCCCGATGCC